>JAYVAS010000170.1:0-10099 GCA_043750895.1 Pseudomonadota bacterium | reverse complement strand
CTACTGGTCGGCGGGTTGATTGGAAAGCAGGTGCCCGCCAGGTTGGGGCCCCCGCTCACGCCGTCGCCCGAGACGCCGATGGCGATCGCCGTGTACGTGACCGACAAGAACGAGATCGGCGGGTTGGTGTACTGCGACGTGCCCCTCGCCGCGAGCATCGGCGCCTCGTTCATCCTGCTCCCGCCCGGCGCCACCGCCGACGCGGTCAAGGGGAACAAGGTGCCAGAGAACCTCGCCGAGAACTGCCGTGAGGTGCTGAACGTGGCGGCCCGCTGGTTCAACGCGCCGCCGCGGCCGCACGTGCGCCTCGCCGACGTGGCCTGGAACCAGACCGCGATGCCGCCCGAGCTGGCCAGCTACGCCCAGGCCGCCAACACCCGCATCGACGTCAGCCTGGCCATCCCGGGCTACCCCGTGGGAACCCTCACCATCCTCGCCGCGTAATTCGCGTCGCACCTCGCCTGAACGGCGCACGACGTCCGGCTCAGTCCTTCCCGAGCAGGCGGCCCCGCGAGGGTGCCGACTCCTCGACCGGCTTGTGCAGCACGATACCGCGGCCCGCGTCCCGTCCCGAGCTGAACGCCTCGGAGGGGGCCACGCCCTGGCGGCGGACCTGCCGGATGTGGGGGTACCGCTGGCGCAGGTAGCGCTTGACCGCGGGGTCCCCGAGCCAGACCAGGCCCTCCGACGCGTGGACCTTCGCCTGCTGGGCGAGCTTGTCGTAGAAGCCGCGCATGACCCCCGCCACGAACGCCCGCCGCCCCCCGCGCGGGCGATCGGGAGCCACCTGGAGCCACAGCCGGTCGGCCGTACCCCGCAGGAACTGGTAGACGTAGTCGGCGAAGGCGACGTTCTCCGGCGCGCCGCAGATTTCGAGGACCTGGCCACGACGCCCGTCCGCGGCGATCCACACCGGCACCCAGATCACCTCCACGAAGAAGTGGGTGCCGAGGATGGAGGCCAGCAGGCGGTCGGCCTGTTGCATCCGCAGGGCGGGCGTCCCCAGGTGGCGCCAGGTGGAACGGCTCCCGGGGCGCACCGCGCCCTCACTGAGGTTGTGGCGGAGCAACAAGGACTGCGCCGCCGCCATCGCCGCCTCGGCCTCGTGCCGATTGGGGCTCGCCGCGAGCGCGAGCAGCTTCTGGATCCGGCGCACGACCCGATCGTCCACGTCCCCCGGTTCAGGCTCGCCCGTGGCCGAGGCGTCGATGCCGAAGCGCGCGCAGGTCTCCCGGAAGGCCGCCCCGTGGGCCGTCTCGTCGACCACCCCGAGCACCTCGTTGACGTACTGATGCGCCATCTCGTGCTTGAGCACCTCGACGACCACCCCCCACGGCCGTTCGCGCACGAACCCCCGCTCGAGGATGATCTCCCGGCGCCCACGAATCCACGCGCCGAGCCGGGTGCCGTCGGCGAGGCTCAACACCGGGCGCTTGAGCCGCCCCCGGAACCGGCCGGCGTTCTCCGTCTCCCACACCTCAGCCAGCCCCCGGAGCAGGGCCGCCTCCAGGGCCGCCGCGTTCACGGAACGGCGACCTGCCGGATCGAGCGGATCGAGCGCGCGTCCCCGGTGAGGGTGGTGGCGAGCGCGGCCAGGCGCGCGATCTCGTCCGGGGTCAGGGGCCGATCGATGGCGGCCAGATCGTAGGCGAGCCCGTACTCGTCGAAGTCCTGGTGGACCGTGGAGAGGTTGGAGGCGCCGGCCTCGAAGATGGCGTCCTGGATCGCCTTCCGCGACCCGCGGACCGGCGCGTGGACCACCGCGAGGAGCGTGCTCCCCGACACCATCTCGCCCAGGCCGAGGATCAGCCGTGGCCGAAACACACAGTCCCGCAGGGTGCCGTTCCGGGAGAAGCTGCGGGCGGTGGCGGCGACCCGGCGCGCGATGCGCGGCTGGGCGTCGACGGTGGCGGCGCCGAGGTGGGGCGTGGTCGCCACCCGCGGCTCGTCGGCGTAGGGGTTGGTCCACGGGCCCGAGCCGCGCGGCTCCTCGGGGTAGACGTCCACCGCGGCGCGGCGCACCGCGCCGGAGGCGATCGCGGCCAGGAGATCGGCGGGTTCGTAGAGGAAACCACGGGCGAGGTTGAGGAAGATGCGCGGCGAGTCGGGCGCCCGGTCGGCGCCGAGGGCGGCGAAGTGCGCCCCGGTGAGCAGGGCGCGGTTGGAGCGGCGGAGGTTGTCCTCGGCGGAGACGTGGACGGTGACGTAGTCGGCCTGGCGGAAGAGCGCGTCGATGGACGGCATCTCCTCCCACCCCATCTCCAGCCCCACCTCCCGGGCCACCTCGCGGGTGTCGTAGAAGCGGATCTTCATCCCCATCGCCTCGGCGGCGCGCGCCACCTGTCGGCCGATGTTCCCGAGCCCGAGCACCCCGAGGGTGCGGCCGTGGATCTCGAAGCGCTCGGTCTGCGACTTGTCGAAGCCGCCGAGGCGGGTGTGGTCGTAGGTCTCGAAGAGCCGACGCGAGAGCGCGATGAGGTGCGCCACCGCGAGCTCGACCACGCTCCGCGCGTTCGACACGGGGTCGTTGAAGACCATCACCCCGTGGTCTGCGCACGCCCGCTTGTCCACCGAGTCGTCCCCGATGCAGCAGAGCTGCACCGCGAGCAGCGACGGGCACGCTTCCACCACCGCGCGGCTGACCGGCACCCGCGAACGTTTGAACAGGACCTGGTGCCGCCCCTCGTTGAGCATCTCGATCAGGCGGCGTTCGTCGGGCACCTCGGCGCGGCGGTCCACCCGGATCCCGTCGGTCACCAGCAGGTCGTCGAGCGCGTGATCGGGCGCCTCGACCACGAGGGCATCGGTGAAAGGACCAGTCCACACCCGCATCAGTGCTTCTCCCGCCACACGGCGTCCGGATCTTGGAGGATGCCGGCCAACCGGGCGAGCAGACGGCCGCCGAGGACGCCGTCGGCGAGGCGGTGATCGAAGATGAAGGCCACCGGCAGGACCGTCCCCGGGACGACACGATCCCCGTCCACCACCGGCGTGCGCTCGATGGGACCGAGCCCGAAGACCGAGCCGATGTGGATCAGCTTGGACGGCGGCGAGAAGGCCACCGAACGGAACCGGACCCCTGGCGTCGACGCCAGCGCGGCACCGACGTTGGTGATGAGCGTCGACACCGGGAACTGCTTGTTGAGCAGCGCGGCGCCTCGCGGGTCGTGGGCGGCCAGGGCGATGCCGCGGAGCGCCATGCGGAGCGCGGCGGGGCTTCGTTTGCCGGCGTTGAGGAGGAGGTCGACGATGGGGTCCGCCGGGGTGCCGGCGCGCTCGCTCTTGACCTTGGGGGCGATCGCGGCGGCCACCCCGCGGGGGTCGAGGGTGTCGACGTCGCGGACGATCACCATCGACAGCTCACGATCGACGTCGCCCCCGTCGAGGTGCACCGGCATGACCACGTCCACCGAGGGCAGCGGGTAGATGGTCTGCCCGAAGATACGGGCGTTCAGCGCCGGCATCTCCTTGAACAAGCGCCCGACGGCGGCGGTGAAGAGGTGATGGGAGGTGATGCGGGGGGCGCCCCCGCGGTTCTCCCGCTCCAGCCAGGCGAGCGCGTTCTCCCATCGGATGTCGACAGTCGCGGAGATGTACGGCTCTCCGAACGGGACGTCGAAGAGCCACAACATGAACTCGCGGACGACGGAGCCACGGTGGGGTTGCATGGGGCCGCCGCGTATCACGGGGCGGGTCGTCACTCCCCCAGCGCCTCGAGGCGGAGGAGCGCCCGCTTGTACGCCGGCCGGACCTGGAGCACGCGGCGCCAGACCTGGCGCTCCGCTTCGGCATCCCCCATGCGCAGGGCGATCTCGGCGAGCCCCTCCCAGGCCCACAGGTTCTCGGGATTGTCGCCCACTGCCCGCCGAAAGCGAACCTCTGCCGAGGACAGTTCGTCCAGATAGACCAGCGCCCAGCCCTCCATGCCGCCCGGCCGCTCCTTGGCCGCGAGGAAACGTCGCAGCAGGTCCCGCATCAGGGCTTCGTCGCCTTCCCCGCGGGCGATCACCCCGAGGGCGAACAGCGACGGTCCGTGGCTGGGATCCTCCGCCAACGCCGCGGCGAAGGCCGCCCGGGCACCCGCCTTGTCTCCGCGCAGGTCGAGCGCATGCCCGTACTCGTACCGGACCCGGGCGCGCGCCGCGGGCGCATCGGGGAGCGCCGTGCCGACCCGATCGAGCATCGCCGACGGCAGGTGCGCCGTGAGCTCGAAGGCCTCCCGCGCCCGCCACGGGTCCCCCCGTACCGCCTCCATCAACAGGCTCACCGCCCGTTCCCGCCGGGCGTCGGGGTAGCCGGTCGCCGCCAGCCCGACGAGCACCCGCGCGGCAGCTACCTGCACCCGCGGCGCGCGCGGACGGAGCTTCAGCGCCCGCGCGATCGCCCGCTCGGCCGCGAAGGCATGGTCTTCGGGACCGCTCGGCGCGGCTTCGCCGGCACGGGCGGCCTGCACCAGCTTCAACTCGGCCACCGCCAGCGCGAGTTGCCCCCAAGGGTCCAGGGGAGCCACCGACGCGACGTGCGCGGCGCGGGCCGCGAAGCCGACCTCGCTCCCCGGCTCCGACACCGCCCACGCGTCGTAGTAGACCCGCGGGATCTCGCCCAGTCGCTGGGCGCGGGACCCGGGGTGGTCGCGGTCGGCGACGGCGGCCCAGACCGCCAGGACGATCACCCCCGCTCCGACGGCCTGCGGTACCCACGCGCGCGCGGCGGCGCCCGCGCGTTCGGTGACCGCGCCGTAGCTGACCCCCGCCGCCAGGGTGGTCGCGAGCAACACCGCCGGGGTGTGGAGGGGAAAGTCGACGGCCGACTGGGCGACCACCGCGCCTACGCCCACCAGCAGCCCGATGCCGATCGCGGTGCGGGGAGTGGCGTCCGCAGCGTCGATCCCGCGGCCGACGCCGCGGAGCCAGCAGAAGGCGAGCAGGCCGAGCCCGAGCGTCCCCACCGCGCCGAGCTCGACCAGCCGCTCGACGAGCTCGTTGTGGGCGTGGCTGAAGTCGTAGAGGTGGAGCCCGGTCTCGCGGGCGCCCCAGGCGAGGCGCCACGCCCCCGCGCCCGCCCCGAAGACGGGCGCGTCCCGGAACGCCCGGAGCCCCTCCTCCCAGACCTGGAGGCGCGAGGTGAACGAGACGTCGCCGGCGTCCAGCATCGAGGCGAAGCGGCCGAACGCCCCGCGCACCCCGAAGCCGATGGCCGCGAGCACGCCGCTGACCGCGAGGAGCCCGACCCCGATGCCGAGGTGGAAGGACTCGTCCCGGCGCCGCCACGCGTAGGCCCCGACGCCGGCCGCCACCAGGACGAAGCTCAAGACGGGCCCCCGAGACTGCGACGCGACCAGCCCGATGCCCAGCACCGCCGCGCCGAACAGGAGGACCACGAGACGGGGGACCTTGTCTCCGCTCGCCTCCATCACCGACGGCGGATGGCTCGACCGCCGCTTGCGGGCCCGGTGGCGGCGAACCTCCTCGGGGAGCAGGGGGAAGAGGGCCGCCGCGAGACCCCAGGCCGCGCCGAGGCCGAGCGCGAGCAGGGCCGCGTAGTGGCCACGGTTGATGAGCGTGCCGGTCGCCGACCCGAGGTAGGCGGTCTTGACGCCGAGCCCCGTGGTCGCCGCGTTCCGGTTGGCGATGCCGAACAACGCCTCCGCCACGCAGAGCAGGAGCAGCAGCACCGCGAAGGTGCGGGCCCCCCGCTCGGAGCGGCCGATCGCCACGCCCAACACCACGGCGATCCCGCCGCCTACCAGCTGCGCAACCGCCCACGGCCACGCGGCGGGGGAGAGCGTCCCGGCGCGCGCCGCGTCGGCCACCGAGCCCGCGAGCGGATCGTAGTCCCAGGCGGGGCCGACCCCCACCGCGGCCAGGACGTCGAAGCGGGTCAGCGCGTCCAGCCAGGCGTCGAGATCGCCCGTCCAGCTCGGCGCCGCCATGTCCACCAGCGCGCTCTGCCCCGGGGCGACCAGGCGATGCGCCCACGCCGGGAGCGGGATGACCTGCCAGAGCAGGGTCACGCCGAGGAGGGCGAGCCCGCACCACACCATCGGACCGGGGCGGTCGACGCCGCGCAGCGCCACCGCGACCATGGCCAGCAGGACGATGGCGACCACGCAGGGGCCACCGTAGACGGGGAGCGTGGCCCCCTCCAGGACGGAGGCCAGTCCCACGATGAGGACCGCCGCGGCCGCCCCCGCCGAGGCGAAGCGTTGCTCAGCCATTCAACTCTTCTTCCCGCCCCCAGATTCCTGCGACTGTCGACGTTTGCGGCCGGTCCCGAGATCGTCCCGCTCGGCTCCGTAGTAGGTGTAGTAGTAGTAGTAGCCGTAGCTCTTCCGCTGGATGTCGAAGTCGTTGAGGATCACGCCGATGAGGCGGGCGTCGACGTCGACGAGCTGGCGCTTGGCCTGGAGGACGAGGTCCTTCACGGTCTTGAAGGCCTTGATGACGATGATCACGCCGTCCACATCCCCGGACAGCACCACCGCGTCGGTGACCGCGACGACGGGCGGGGAGTCGATGATCACGAGGTCGAACACCTCGTTGAGGCGGTCCAGCGCCACCCGGCACTGGGGGCTGCCCAGCATCTCCGCCGGGTTGGCGGGCCGGGGGCCGGAGGGGATGATGTAGAGGCCATCCTGGGGGGTGGCCTGGGCGACCTCCTCGGGGCCCGACTCGCCGAGGATGAGCGTGGAGAACCCGCTCTCGTTGGAGAGGCCGAAGGCGTGGTGCAGGGAGGGGCGACGGAGGTCGGCGTCCACCAGGCACACCCGCCGCCCGGTGGCCGCGAAGGTGATGCCGAGGTTGATCGAGGAGGTGGTCTTGCCTTCGCGGGGCCCGGCCGAGGTGATCAGCAGGCGACGGGGCTGCTTGCCGTCCGAGCGCGCGGTGAAGTTGACGTTGGTCCGGATGTTCCTGCAGAACTCGGCGAACGCGCTCTTGGGGTACTTGAAGGCGTAGAGATAGCGCTCCCGCGCCATCTCCCAGCCGTCTCCCGCGAGTCCCGGTACACTGGGGATGATGCCCAGGAACGGCACTCCGAGGGCTTCGACCTCCTCGCGGGTCTTGATGGTGGTGTCCATGTAGTCGAAGAACAAGGCCAAGGACACGCCCGCCAGCAGCCCGGCGAGCACGGCCACGCCGATGTTCCGGACGTAGTTGGGCTCCACCGGCTCCTGCTTGGTCTCGGACGGGTCGAGGATCCGGACGTTGTTCTCCTTGAGGGAGGACGTGACCGCCATCTCCTGCTTGTGGTCGATGAGCTGCTGGTAGATGTCCTTCTTCGACTCCACCGCCGCCTTCAGCAGGTTGTACTCGGCCTCGTCGGAGTTCTCGACCAGCGCCGACGCGGTGAGCTCGTCGATCGCCTTGGCGAGCCGGCGCTCGTTGTCCACCGCGACGTCGAACAGGGCCTTACGACGCGCCGCCTCGGCGATGAGCTCGGACTGGATTTGCGCCTGGACGTCGGCGATCCGCTCGCTCACCTCCACCATCTTCGGGTGAAGGTCGAGGTAGGTCATCCCAAGTGCCCGCTTTTCCCCCTGTAGTGCCGCGAGACGCTCCCTCTGGTTGGACATGAGGGTACTGTCGACGAGCAGGGAGAGGCGCTGGAGATCCGACTCGCGCGTCATCGAGTCCTGGAGGCTCCGGTACTCGGACTCCCGACGGGCCCGCTGCGCCTGGGCGTCGGCCCGCTCCAGCGAGAGCTTCTCCAGCTCCTTGGTGACCAGGTTGTCGATGTCGGAGGTGGACAACGCGATCTTGTTGAAGCGCTGCCGGTACTCGAGGAGCTTCGCCTCCGACTCCTTCACGTCCCCTTCGGCCTTGGACGCCTCGACCGTGAGCCACGCCAGGCCGTCCTTCACGCCCTGGTTGATCTCCGCCATGTTGCGCTCGACGAACACCTCGCTCCAGGCGCCGCAGATCTGCTGGACCAGCTCAGGATCGCTGTTGCGGACGTAGATCCACACGATGCGGGTCTTCTCGACCCGCTCGATGGTGACCATGTCGAGCAGGGCCTGCACCGGCTCGTCGAGGTCCTTGAAAAGCGGGTGCTCCCACAGGTCCAGACGGTCCATCACCGCGCGCCCCTGGACACGGGAGCGGAGCTTCTTCATCTGGGTGTTGAAGTACTCCGCCTCGATCAGGTACTGGTCCCCGCCGTACTGCCCGAAGGCGCTCAAGTTGCTGTAGGCCTGGGGCTCGCCGTCGATCTGCACCGAGCTGGAGGCTTCGTAGGTGGGCGGGGTCAGCAGGGTCACGATGCTGACCAGGCCCACGATGATGCAGAAGGTGGCGATGAGCGTCCACTGCCGCTTCCGCACCGTGCGCCAGTAGTCGCGCAGGTGCAGCATCTCGGTGAGGGACTCGCCGCCCTCGTCGTCCCGCATCGACCGGCGCGGACTGTGGGGACGTCCGGAACCGGGAGTGGGAAGCTGGGTCGTCGTCGCCAATCGGGCTCCTTCGTGGCCGAGGTACGATCAGCCGGGTATCACCATAGCCTGCGTGGTACGACTCATGCCCTCTGACGGTCCGAACGTTCGTGCTTCCAAGGCGATGGTGATCGGCCTCGACGGGGCCACCTGGACGCTGCTCGACCGCTTCATCGACGAAGGCGTGATGCCCACCCTCGGCCGCCTCCGCGACGAAGGGGTGCGCGGGCCGCTCTGGTCGGTGATCCCCCCGATGACCGCCACGGCGTGGACCTCCTACCAGACCGGCAAGGGGCCGGGGCGGCACGGCATCTTCGACTGGACCGAGCCCGTGGCGGGCACCTACCTCTACCGACCCATCGACAGCTCGCGCATGCTCTCGCGCAACCTCTTCGAGCTGCTCTCGGACCACGGAAAGCGCGTCGCCACCGTCAACCTTCCCCTCACCTTCCCGGCGCGCGCCATCAACGGCATCGCGGTGGGCGACATGCTCACCCCCGCCAAGGAGAGCCCGGGCTTCACCTGGCCCGCGTCCTACAAGGCCGAGCTCGATCGCCTCGTCCCTGACTACGCGATCGACACCCATCTCTGCGGGAGCGAGGACGACGTGCGCCCGTTCCTGGCCCGACTGCACCATCTCATCGACCGCCGCGGCACGCTGGTCCGCCACCTGCTCGATCAGGAGCCCTGGGACCTGTTCACCGTGGTGTGGGTCGAGATGGACCGGATGCAACACTGCCTCTGGCACATCTTCGACCCCACCCACCCCCGCCACGATGCGCGCCTCGCCGCGGCCCACCGGGACGCCATCCTCGACATCTACCGCCTGCTGGACACCCGGATCGCCGAGATGCTGGACCGGCGGAGTCCCGACACCAACGTGTGGTTCATCTCCGACCACGGCTTCGGCCCCTGTCGCTACAAGGTCTTCCTCAACAAGTGGCTGGCGCAGGAGGGCTTCCTCACCTTCAAGGAGGGCGGCGCGCAGACGCGGGACCGGCTCAACGCGGTGCGCGGCGTGCTCAACCGGGCGGGCATCGACACCCGCCGCATCCTCGCCCTCGCCCGCGGGTTGGGTGGCGACCGGATGCTCGCAGCCGGGGATTCCTTCTCCCGCTTCGCCGCCGAGATCGACTGGGAGCACACCCAGGCCTATTGCCACGGCACCAACGCCATCCGCCTCAACCTCCGCGGCCGGGACCGCTCCGGCGCGGTCGACCCCGCCGAGGCCGAGGCGGTGATGGCCCGGCTGAGCGACCGCCTCATGCGCCTGCGCGACCCCGAGGGCAACCGGGTCATCCACCGGGTGGCTCCGCGCGCCGACCTCTACGAAGGTCCCGAGGTGGACCGCGCCGCCGACCTGCTCATCGCCGACCACGACGACTCGGTGTGGTTCTATTACTCGGAAGGCGAGAACCCCGCCGAGATCTTCGAGCCCTCGGGGTGGGCGAGCGGAAACCACAAGCCCGACGGGCTCTTCTGCGCCTGGGGCCCCGACATCGGCACCGGCACGGTGGACGCCAACATCGTGGATCTCCTGCCCACGCTCTTCGCGACCTTGGGCGTGCCCATCCCCGATGACGTGGACGGTCGGGTGCTGGCCGAGATCTTCCGGCCGGAACGCAAGGTGGCGGCGCGCTGGACGGAGGCCGCCGCCTATGCCGCCGCCGC
>JAYVAS010000169.1:0-2328 GCA_043750895.1 Pseudomonadota bacterium | reverse complement strand
CTTGGACCCGCCCGCCACGATCGAGGAGGAGGCCGTCGCCGCGCCGCTCTCGACGGACGGACGGGATGCCATGGGGCAATTCACGGCGAGCTACAACCGCGCCGCGCGCGGAACGGGCGCCCGCGATCCGCGCCGCGACTCCGAAGCACGCAAGCGGGCGCGCCGAACCGTCGACGAACTGCGCCTGGCGGGGAGCAGCGCCGCTGTCATCGGATGGAAGATCCTGGCGATCGGCGCGGCACCCCTGCTGACCGAGCGACGTGGGTTCGACGGGTTGGACGGCCCCACCGGCGACTGGCTCGCGGCACTGGGGGGCCACGCCTACCAGGCAGCGACCCTCGACAAGGTGCTGGCGGAGCTCGCGTTCGTCGACGCGGGCGGGGCGCTGTGGTCCACGCATGGCGAGCAGTGGGCGAGGACCACGCTGCCCTGGCGGACCTCGGCCGACGCCCCCCCGTGGCTGCGGCTGACCTTTGATCACATCGTTCATCCGCCAGCCTGAAGGCGGCGTAGTCGGGCGATGATCGGAACGATTGGCGCGACTCTCTCCCACCCCCGAGTCAGGATGATCATGCCGGGCGGTCCTCCGGAGGACTTCCCCACGTATCCGCCCAGGTCTGCGATCCACCGAGTGACTTGCCCGAGCGTGGGGATCCGCTTCCGGTTCCAGTCCTGGCCCCGGGCCATGTACACGGCATGGATCTCGTCGTGGCTGAACTCTTCCGTGGCGGGCCGGTCCGGCTCGGTCCGGGAGAGGTAGGTCAGGCGCAAAAGGCGCATGGCGGCAGCGGCGAGAAGCGTGCCCCATGCCCGAATGCCGTCCTCACTGCGGAGCTGTACGTCTTCGACGTCGCAAGCGCCAGACTTCCAGGCCTTGTGAAACTCTTCCACCCGCCATCGTTGAGAGTAGCCGTAGATGGTGAGGAAAGCGTCGTCGAGCCCCAACACGGGGCGCGTGGTCAGCAACAGCCAATGGAGCGGCTTCTCGCCTGCCGGCGCCGTGCCCACCTCCTTTGCAGAGACCGCCCACACCTGCACACGATGGATTCGAGACGTGCGGTCGTCGGTCATGTGAAGGGTCACGGGGCATGCCCGAACCTCCATCATCGCCGTGCGAGGCACACGACCCCCGTTGCCAGTGACCTTGAGTTTGTACCCGCCCAGTAGTGGTGAAGACTCGACGGTTGTATGCAGATAACGCCGCTTTCCGTCCGGGCCATCGCTGATACGCCGATCGGCGGACGACCGCACGGTCACCCACTGCCCGGCGTTCTGGGCGTCCACCAGCACCGGCCAGGCGTCGCCGCCGCGGTCGTACTGGAACCACGGGATGGTGTCGCCGTCGCCGTGCGTCTGGAAGGTCTCGCGGACCTGCGCCGCGAGCTCGTACCAGTGTCTCGTCTCCTTCTCCTCGGTCTTCTTGGTCTTGTTGCTCCTGCCGTCCGCCTCTTCGGAGCGGGCCCACCAGGTCTGTCCGCAGATGCCGACAGGCACGCCATCCAGCGTGATCGCGATGGCGTTCATCAGCTGGAAGCCGCGGGCGCCGATCCCCCGGGCGCCGATCGGACCCGTGCCCTTTTCTCCGGTACCGTCGGTGATGTTCAAGCTTGAACCATCCTCCGCGACGAACACGACGCGCTCCCCGTGGCAGCGCTCGATGCACGCCCGGTGTGACGCCTTCGCAATCTCTCGCCAGTCCACGTTCTCGTTCGAGAGCAACCGGTACGCTCCTTCCCGCTCGGCGGCCGTGCGGAACACCGCGCTTACCGTCCCCGCCGGCGCCTCCGCCACCCGCGCCGCCATCTGGACGAGTCGCTTCTGGCGCCGGGCGTCGCCGAGGTTTGCGCTTCCAAACTCTTCCTTGCTCCAGCTCTGGATGTCCATCGGGTGCTCCGCTTTACTGGGATCACCCGGCAATCTTGCCGCGTCAAGATGTGACTAGAGCTCAGCCGGCGGCATGTCCCCCGCCTAAGAGACGCATCCGGACGCGAGGGTGCAGGGCCAGCCCGACGATCATGAATCGATAGGATCCCCCCCATCCTGCCTCTCCATGATCGCCCATGTGCCAAAAAGCGATCATGAATCGATAGGATCCCCACCATCCTGCCTCTCCATGATCGCAATTCCAGCCTGGGACGATCATGAATCGATAGGATCCCCCCCATCCTGCCTCTCCATGATCGCCGATGGGCTGAAAGGCCACGCCAGTTCACCCGTGTGTCCACTTGAGGGTCAATAGGTTGATGATCACCGCGCGCCTCGCTCCAAGGGGCCGGGGGGGACACTCCCGCCACAGTGCTGAAATTGGGCTCCAGAGGGCGTCCTGAC
>JAYVAS010000168.1:0-3447 GCA_043750895.1 Pseudomonadota bacterium | reverse complement strand
TTCAACTCCCGAAGCTCGACAGCGGATGGGTGGCGCGCGGGGTCGCCGGTCTGGTGGCGCTCGTGGTCGGCCTCGTGCTCTACAACAGCAGCACGATCTATGTGGATCCTGGGGAGTTCGCGGTCCGGCAGATCTACCTGGGGCCGAACAAGGGCATTCGGGAGGAGCGCATCGGGCCGGGCCTGCGCATGGTGATCCCGGGCTACGAGCGGTTTCACGTGCTCCCGCGGACGCTCCAATTGCTGGAGTTCAACGACGACCAGCTTCAGGCGAGCAGCCAGGCCACCTACGCGCCCAGCATCAACATCCAGACCTCCGAGGGCTACCGGGTGGTCGTCGACGTGACGGTCGCCTACCGCATCGTCGATCCCTACAAGGTCGTCACCTCGGTCGGGGCCGGTCGGCTCTACGAAAGCGCGCTGGTGCGCCCCCGCGCCGACCAGGTGCTACGCCAGAAGTTGGGGGAGCTCAACGCCGAGCAGTTCTACTCGGGGCCGCTACGCCGCCAGAAGGCCTACGACGCGCGGGACCTGCTGGACGCCGAGCTGTCGCCGTCCGGGGTGCAGGTCTGGGCGGTCATGGTCCGGCACTACCGCTACGACGACCGCTACCAGCAGGCGATCGAGCAGCGGAAGATCCAGGATCAGACGGTCTTCAAGAACCGCGCCGAGGCGCTCGCCGCCACCGAGGAGGCCGAGAAGAACCGCGTGCTCGCCGAAGGGCAGGCCTGGATCTCGGTCGAGACCCAACGGGGGATCTCCGAGGTCTCCAAGACCAAGGCCGACTACGACCTCTACTCGCGCAAGCGCATCGCCGAGGGAGACCTCCTGGTCGAGCTCGCCAGGGCCGAGGCCAAGCGCCTCGAGAACGACGCGCTCTCCGCCGCCGGCGCATCGAACATCGTCGGGCTGAAGATGGCCGACGCCCTCCAGAACACGCAGGTGATCGTGGTCCCCACCGACGGCCCCAACGCCCTCAACCCGCTCGATCTCGAGCGGCTCATCCGGGGGTGGTGATGTTCGGACTTCTCCTTCTGCTCGGCGGTTGCCTCCCGCACTCGGTCGAATCCACCGAGGTCGGGGTGCGCACGCTCAACATCGCGGTGATCGGGGAACCCGGCGTACAGACCGACATCTACCAGGCCGGCGCGACCTACTTCTTCCCGCCCTACTTCTACTCGTGGAACGTCTTCGAGACGGGGTTGCAGAACCTGGCGATGACCCGGAACGCGGGGACGGGCGCGCGCGCGGGGGACGACTCCCTGCACTTCAAGACCTACGACGGCAACGACATCTCCGTCGACGTCACCGTCGCGTGGCGCATCATCCCCGAGAAGGCCCCCTACCTGCTCCAGTTCGTCGGTCCGAACACCGTCGCGGCCGAGGAGCGGCTGGTCCGACCGGTGGTACGGAGCGTGCTCCGAGACGTGCTCAACGAGCTGCGCTCCGAGCAGTACTACGACGCCGACGTCCGGTTCCAGAAGGCCGAGCAGGGGCGCCTCGTCTGCAATCACTACCTCGAAGGGGAGGGCGTGCGCGTCGACCAGGTCCTCCTGGGCGAGCACAAGTTCAACCCCGAGTACGAGCAGGTGATCAAGGACAAGACCGTGGCCGATCAGGAAGCCGCGCGCTTGCGGTCGGAGACGGAGGCGGCCCGGGAGCAGATGCGTCGGGAGCTCGAGGTGGCCAAGGGGCAGGTGAACCAGACCATCGAGCAGGCGGGCGGAGAGGCGGCCAAAGCCACGCTCTCGGCGGACGCCGCCTACTTCGTCCGGCAGCGGGAGGCCGAGGCCCTGTTGGCGGAGGCGCGCTCCCGGGCGGAAGGGCTCAAGGCGCAGTCCCGGGCCATGGCCGGTGCGGGCGGGCGCAACATGGTGAAGATCAAGGTCGCCGAGGCCCTCGCGAACAAGCCGATCGTGTTCATGCCCTCGGGCGGTGGGGACTTCCGGACCACCAACATGAACCAGTTGCTCGAAAAGTACGGGGCGCTCGCCGCGGCGGGCTACGCGGCGCCGACTCCGTAGAGAACGATGTTCACCGACCACCGGCGCGGCGCGAAGATGTTCGTGTCGCTCCTCCTCATCCTGGCCTTGGGCGCGTACTACGCGCACGTCGCGGCCACGATGCAGTCCGGATGGCGCTGGTGCCAGGAGGACCCGGTTGCGCGCGACGGGTCGACGCTGATCTTCCCTCTCTGGACGGTCACGGCGATCCGCGGCCCCGACTCCTACGAGATCTCCAAGGTGATCAAGGACATCCCGGTTCGCGGTGACACCGCGCCGCTCCACGTCGGCGCGACGGTGTCCCTGGTCGGGCGGTTCGATGCCCAGGCGGTGGTCGTCCGCGAAGAGGTACGCGAGATCCACACCCTCCGGCGCTGGAAGGAGCTGTTGAGCGTGGCGGGCTTCCTGCTGGTCGCGGCGGCCGCGCCCGTTTTCTTCCGCGTCGGCGGGGGGCGGATCCGGGAGCGCGTATGGCCGACCTGATCACCCACACCTGCATGGCGCTGCTGTGGAAGGCCGGCTTTCGCGGCGATCGCGCCGCGGTGTTCGTGGCCGGCACCTGTGCCCCGGACCTGCTCTCGCGCGTGCCCTCGATGGGGCTGACCTGGCTGCGGTGGGGTGTGCCGGGCATCCCCGAGTGGGCGGTGTACTTGTGGGGGCCCCTGCACATGCCCACGGGGATGTTGGCCTCGTCGTTCCTGCTGAGCTTCCTGTTTCCCGCGGCGGGCCGACGGGAGGTGTTCCGGAACCTCCTGGGTGGGAGCTTCCTCCACCTCGCCGTCGACCTGCTCCAGCACCACTTCGGTGTCGGCTACCTCCTGCTCTTCCCGTTCAGCCTGTGGGACTTCGAGGTCGGGCTGATCGGTAGCGAGGACACCGTGCTGCTGGTTCCCCTGCTGGTGCCCTTCACCGCGTGGGTGAGCTGGCGCCGGTGGGGGAAGGGGGCTCAGAACGGGATGCCATCCCCTTCGGACTCGGCGGCGCGGCCTTCGTCTTCGGACCCGCGGTCCGGCTGAACCTCGGCGGGGGCGGCGTCGATCGGCTGCGTGGCGCTGCCACGACGGGACCCGAGCCACAGGATGCGGTCGATGACGAAGTTGGTGTCGTAGTGGAGCTTCCCTTCCTTGTCGGTCCAGCGGTTGTTCCGGACCGAGCACTCGACCGCCAGTGGGTCACCCTTGTGGCCGTAGCGGGCCACGAACTCGCCCTCCTTGCCGAACGCGACGAGGCGGTGCCACTCCATCTCCTCCTCCCACTCTCCGTTCACCTTCTTTGCGTTCGGCACGCCGACGGACACCCGGACGACGGCGAGCCCGGCGGCCGTGGACCGCACCTCTGGTTCGTGACCGACCCGGCCGATGAAAAACGCGCGATTCAGACCCTTCATGATGTACTCCTGCCCTGCTTGTGGGCGACGGGCCGCGATGCACGGCGCGTGCCAACGG
>JAYVAS010000167.1:0-4693 GCA_043750895.1 Pseudomonadota bacterium | reverse complement strand
TCGGCCCGGTGCACCGTGGAGGGGCACCGGGTGGTCCGGCGTGGGGGGGAGTTCGACCTCGTCACCGCGGTCAGCGCCGGCGGGGAGACGGTCTGGAGCGGGGTGACCACAATCCTGTCCCGCGCCGTTCGCGGCGACGGCATCAAGCTGCCGCGCCCGGAGGAGCCCGCGTGGACGCCCGCCCGAACGGCAACGTGGACGCTGCCGGCGGGGCTGGGGCGTCAATACGCGGCCGTGAGCGGAGACTGGAACCCGATCCATCTCCACCCGCTCACCGCGTGGCTCTTCGGCCTCCCCCGGCCGATCATGCACGGCTGGTGGCTCCTGGCGCGCGCCCTCGCCGAGCTCGGCGCCGACGTGCCACCCGCGGGTCGGCTCGACGTGCGCTTCCTGGCGCCGGTCTCCCTGCCCGGCACCGTGACCTTCGCGGCGGCCCCGGACGGGGCGGGCGTGCGCTTCCGGATCTCCGCGCTCACGCCCTGCGTGGTGGGCCGCGTCGATCCGCTGGTCCCGCGCTGATGCGCGTCGCGGTGCTCCTGCCCTGCCTCGACGAAGAAGCGGCGCTGCCGCACGTCCTCGCCGAGATCCCGGCCGACTGCCGCGTGGTGCTGTGCGACAACGGGTCGACCGACCGCTCGGTGGAGATCGCGCGCGCCGCGGGGGCGGAAATCGCCCGGCAGCCTCGCCGTGGCTACGGAGGTGCCGTGCTCGCCGGGATGCGGCTGCTCGCCGCCGACCCCCCCGACGTGGTGGTCGTCCTCGACGCCGACCATTCCACCGACCTCGCCGACCTCCCGGCCCTGCTCGCGCCGATCCGCGACGGAACGGCCGACATGGTCCTCGGGGAGCGGCTGACCCGCGGGGATCGCGGCTCCCTGACCGTGCAGCAGCGGGTGGGGAATCGCCTCGCCACGGCGTTGATCCGGGCCCGGACCGGGGTCGGGTACCGGGACATGGGGCCGTTTCGGGCCATCGGCTGGACCGCGCTGGTCTCGCTGGAGATGGAGGACCCCACCTGGGGCTGGAACGTGGAGATGCAGATGAAGGCCGCGCGCCGGGGCCTGCGGGTCGTCGAGGTGCCGGTCGTCTGGCGGGCGCGGGTCGGCACCAGCAAGATCAGCGGCACCGTCTCCGGGGTCGTGCGCGCGGGAAGCCGGATCCTCTGGGCGTGTTGGCGATACGGATGACCCAATGATGCTGCTCTCCTTTTCGCTCGCGTTCGCCGAACCGGTGCGGTGCACCGCCACCTGGGCGACCCCGGTGACGGGGTGCCAGGTACGCGGCACGGTTCGCGCCGAGGCCACTGCCGGAAACGAGCCGGCCGCGCGCCGCAAGGTGCTCGACCAGCTCGCGGAGGAGCTGGCTCTGTTCGGCGTGGCGATGCGGCTCCGGACCCCGATGCTCGCCGAGGCCGATTTCGCGACCTGTCCCGACGCCGCGCCGAAGGCCGCGCTGGTGTCGTGTTTCTCGGAGCCCGCGCTGGCCGGTCGGCACCTCTGCTACGCGGACCTCGCCGCGCCCGAGTGCTGGACGAGCGAGGTCCTTCCCTTCGAGGCGTCCGGCGTCCGAGCGCTGGAGCTGGGCCGCGCGCAGATCTGCGCGGCGGTGGACGCGCGACTGGTGGAGTTGAACTACACCGACCTCGCCCTGCGTCGTGCCAGCTGTCAGGCCCGCTGTGAGGCGGAGACCCGCGTGCGCTGCCCGGCCGACTGAGCGCGCGGCGCTGCGCGCGGTGTACGCTGCGGGCGTGAGCTCGCCCCGCCGCAGGCTATGGCCCCGAGACCTCAGCATCCGGTTCCGGGTCAGCCTCCTGTTGTTGCTCGCGACCCTGAACAGCGTCGCCTTGGCCGGGATCGGCGTGGTGCTGTTGTCCACCCTGCAGGAAGGCGCATCGTCGGCCGAGGTCGCTGCGGCCAGGGCCCTGGTGGTGCAGGCGAGCAACGTGAACGACCGGGTCACCTCGGGTGTGCCCGACGCCCAGACCCGGGCGGCGGTGACCGCGGGGTTGGAGCTGATCGGCACGGGCCTGAACAACTTCGGGGCAGACGCCGCCGGTGCGCACGAGGAGCTGGAGCTGTACCGCGGTGCGATCGAGCGGTTCTATGCGCACGGTCATCCCCTCGGCGCGGCCGAGCTGGCGGGCGACGAGGATGTCCACGGCAAGGCGCACCTCGCCGAGCTTCGACTCGGCTACCGGCGGCTGGTCGGGGCGCTCCAGTCGCTGCTGGTGACCCGTCGTCCCGAGTGGGTCGACTCGGCCACCACCACGCTCCCCATCGCGATGGGGTGGGTGGTCCTGAGCGCCGTCGCGACGGTGTGGTTCACGCGCGGTCTGCAGTCGATGCTCTCCGAACCCCTCGCCGCGCTCACGGCCTCCGCGGAGGCGGTGGCCCGAGGCGAGTTGGACGTCGCGATCGGTGGGCAGGCCGGAGAGTCCGAAGTCACCCGGGTCGCCGAGGCGGTCTCCGCGATGCGGGGGCGGCTCGTCGCGTTGATCCGGGATCTCGACCGACGGAACCACGAGACCGCCACCATCCTCGCCAACATGGCGGACGGCGTGCTGCTCGCCGACCGGGACGGGCAGGTGTTGGAGGCCAACGCGGAGGCCGACGCGCTGCTCCGGCTCCTCGCTTCGGACGCGGTGCGTGCCGAGGGCTCGTCCCTCGTCGGGCGCGTCCCCGAGATCGAGCTCGCGCACGTCGACGACGGTGAGACAGAGCTCCTCCTGTCCCGGGACGCGGGGGCCACGCGCCGCCGCTACGTGGAGGTGCGCATCAAGGCCGTCCACGACGAGCCGCGCCAGCGGGTGGTGATGCTCCGCGACGTCAGCGCCGAGCGGGAGCTGGACCAGATGAAGAGCGACTTCATGTCGGTGGTCACCCACGAGCTCAAGACGCCGCTCACCGCCATCGACGGGTACGCCCGCCTGCTCGCGCGCGGGAAGGCCGGGCCCCTCGCTCCGAAGGCGCAGGGATTCGTCGAGACCATCCTGGTCCAATCCGGGGTGCTCAAGGACATGGTCCAGAACCTGCTCGACACCTCGCGTCTCGAAGCGGGAAGCCTGCCTATCAACCTGGAGATCTTCGGGGTTGTTGCGCTGATCGAGCAGACGGCGACCACGTGGCGGGGGTCGGTGGAGGGGAAAGGCCTGGCGTTCGTGGTGGTCGCGGCGGACGTCGCGGGCGTCCAGGTACGCATCGACCCCTTCCGGATGCAGCAGGTGCTGGGAAACCTGTTCTCGAACGCCCTGAAATTCACCACCTCCGGCTCGGTGGAGCTGGGCGCGCGGCCCGAGGGCGACCAGGTGGTGATCTGGGTCGCCGATAGCGGTCGGGGGATTCCCGCGGAGGCCGTCGGCCGGATCTTCGAGAAGTTCTACCAGGTGGAGCGCGGAGACACCCGGGTGGCCGGTGGGGCGGGGCTCGGTCTGTACATCTCGCGTGGTCTGGTCGAGGCCCAGAAGGGGCGAATCACGGTAGTATCCGGACCGGGCCCGGGTAGTCGTTTCGAGATCCGGTTCCCCCGTATGGAGGCTTCCGTAGATGAAGGCGCGACGTAAGCTCGGTGAGATCCTGGTCGAGACCGGCGCGGCCACGGCGCGTCAAGTGGACGCGGCGCTCCTCGCGCAGGCGGGACCGCGTCGGGGGACCAAGATCGGCAGGCTGCTGCTCGAGGGCGGGGGGGTGTCCGACGAGGCGGTCGCGCGTGCGCTGGCCGGCCAGCTCTCCTGTCCCTTCGTGGATCCAGTCGGGCAGCCAGTGGATCCCGAGGTGCTCTGGAAGCTCCCCCGGAGCATGGCAGAGCGCCACCTCGCCTTCGCCTACGGGCGGGTGAACCGGGGCGCGAAGGTGGCGATGGCGGACCCGCGCGACGGCGCCGCCATCCAGCAGATCGAGTACACCCTGAAGATGACCGTCTACCCGGAGGTGGCGACGGAGCGCGCGGTGCTGGACGCCATCCGCCGGCACTACGATCTCGAGCCGGTGGCGCAGCGGATGCTGGACGGGGTGCCGCGCCACCTCCGCGCCCCCACCGTCGCCCCGAACAGCCTCGAGCTCGACCCCGACGCGTTCACGACCAAGCTGAGCGAGGGTCAGACGGGGATCATCGACGTCCTCAACTTCTTCCTGGTCAACGCGATCGAGCGCGGCGCGTCCGACATCCACCTCGAGCCTCAGCCCGACGGCGTGCGCGTTCGCTTCCGCATCGACGGCCTGTTGCGCGAGGTGATGGTGCTTCCGGGCTGGGCCTCCCAACCGCTGGTGACCCGGGTGAAGGTGATTGCCCGGCTCGACGTCGCGGAGAACCGGCGGACCCAGGACGGGAAGGCGCGCGCCGAGATCGGTGAGCGCAACATCGACCTCCGGGTGTCGATCGTGCCCAGCCAGTTCGGGCAGTCGGTGGTCATCCGGATCCTCGACTCGCGCACGCTCCGGGTCGACCTCGCCGAGCTGGGGTGGAACCCCCGCGCCCTCCAGACCTATTTCCACATGGTCTCCCAGCCGCAGGGCATGGTCCTGGTGGTCGGTCCTACCGGGAGCGGCAAGACCACCACGCTCTACGCGACCATCAACCGGATCCGGTCCGAGTCGGCGTCCATCGTCACCATCGAGGACCCCATCGAGCACACGCTCGCGGGGATCGCGCAGGTCCAGGTCGACGAGAAGACGGGGATGACCTTCGCCCACGCCAT
>JAYVAS010000166.1:0-1759 GCA_043750895.1 Pseudomonadota bacterium | reverse complement strand
GAACGACTCGTCCAGCGTCACGTCGGGGTGGGTGCAGACCAGGAGCTCCGTCCCGGGCCGGACCTGGGACAGGGAGCAGGTGGTGCAGTCGCGGGGGAGGGGGATGGGAAGGGGCATGTTCTACAACACAGATATACGGGTCGCCTTCTGTCGTCCAGATATCTTCGTGGAAGATGTGTAGCGCACCTCACATTGACCGATCGGAACCTGTCCAGCTACAGACTGAACAGAGGGCGAGCATGGACGCTATGGAAACGGTGGACGCAGACGATCGGCGGCAAATCGAGGTGATCTTGCGGGTGGTGCGCCTACGGGGCTGGAGGCTGCGCCTGGTGCTGGTTGCGCTGTTCCTGGCTACGGTGTGGATGTGAGGAGCCCGGATGCTCTACGCCAACCCCCTGCTGGTCATCGCCGAGTTCCGCGACATGACGCGGTATCTGCTGCTCAACAACGCCGACATGGACCAGAAGACCCGCGACAGCCTGGCGCTGATCCTCTCACGCTACGAGGCCCACAACGAGGCGCTCGACAAGGCGGTGAACGAGGCGGCACTCGTCAAGGACATTCAGGTCGACCTGACTTGCCGCGCGCATGATCAACTCGAGGGACGTTCGCCCGGTCCGGTCCGGTCGCTTCCCGGTGAGCGGCGTCGGTATCGGCGGGAGGGCGAAGCCTTTGCCCGTTACGCCCGCGGGACCCCCACCACGACGCAATAGTACTCGATCACGTCGTCGAGCCCCGTGACCTTCCTCGTCGCGCGCCCGTGGATCGCAGGCCGGGACTCCCTCATCCACTGGTAGAAGGAGCCGATGTTGAGCTTGTCCGTGGGCGCGGGGTGCCCCTCGGCCTTGAACTCGAGGTACGCCGCGAACACCTCTCGGTCGAGCAGGATCCTCGGAGTCGGTGGATCTCCCTGTCGGCGCTTCTGGCTCACTCGCTCGCGTCCTCCGCGGCGCCTTCGAAGCTCGCGGTGAGAACCTCCGCCGTGCGCGACTTCAGCCGCGGGAGAGCTCGGGCGATCCGCGTAAGGCGGGCGAGGTCGGCGGAAGAAAGGCCGAGGGTCGCCTCGACGAGGGGGTCGTTCGCATCCTTGCGGCGAATGGCCAGATGCGCGCCGCAAGCGATGGCCCATCGCTCCAGGACGTCGGTCGTGGATGCCCGCCTCCCGTTCTCCAGCTCGCTGACCGTGGACTGTCCGGCCACGCCAGCCAGAACGAGGTCCTCCTGCTTCAAGCCGGCCGCCAGCCGCACCGCTCGCAGTTGCTCGCCAAGGGTCATGAGGGGTTGACTACCTGACCCAGGACTTGACGGCGCGCGTTCTGCGTGGCAGATATCTACGTATGAGAACTGCATCGTCCGCTCCTCCCGGCTCGCTGGGGGAACTTCTGCTGCAACTTCGTCGTGAGGCCGGCAAGCACCAGTCCGACGTCGCCGCCCACCTGGGCGTCTACCAGTCCTACGTCTCGGAGGTGGAAGCCGGCAAGATTGCCGCCCGCCAGCAGCGCATTCCGTTCGAACGTCTGGCTCGTTGGCTCGCGTTTCTTGGCGCCAACGACGCTGCTCGGCTCGAAGCCTTTCGGCTGATCGAGTCGACCGAAGGGGAGGCGGGAGGCAGCGCCGCCGCCGGTGCGGCCTAACGGATGGGCGCTGACCTTCCCATTCACCACCGCCACCCTGGAGTATCCGTGTCCGACATCCCCTCCGCCTCCCTTTTTCCCTGCTGGGCGGTCGTCTCGCAGATGGGGCACCGCACCATCCA
>JAYVAS010000165.1:0-2968 GCA_043750895.1 Pseudomonadota bacterium | reverse complement strand
CGGGCCGCTGCTCGAGGCGAGACGTGACCTGGTCGGACCCTGGATCTCAATCCGGATCGCCCCTCTGGAACGTGCTCCACCTGGGTACGCAACCAACACCATGAAGGTGTATACCGTCGGCTCTTTGTAGACGTTGAACCTCGGTCGGTGAAAACCGATCGTCCCACCGTGCCGACGCTGGATCCGGCAAAGTTCACCCAATTCCGGATCTGTCGGATCCGGCAACGATGCCAGATCAGGACCCGAGCGTGACCCGGAACGACGTCTGGTGACGACCCGCGCTCTCGGGGCGGGCCGTCCGGACCGTGATGACCCCGCGCCGGACCAGCTCCTGCACCGCCGCCTCCACCTCGTCCGGCGTGATCCGCGCCATCTCGGCGAGGTCCTCCGTCGTCGCCGAGAGCGAACCCACCTCCACGTCGTGGAGCGCCAGCAGCACCCGGCCCTCCAGCAGCGGGAGGACACGCGCCGCCGCCTCCACCTCCGACCGCGGGAGCACGCCCGCGGGCAGGCGCTCCCTGCGGAGCTGGTCGACGTAGGTGTGGCTGACACCCGCCAGCGCCGCGATCGACCGCGAGGACTGCCGCGCCGTGTCCGGGTTCAGCAGCAGGTCGAGCACCGCCTCCCGCTTCTCCACCTGCGTCCGCCCCTTCACCTCCGTCCGGACCGCCACCCGGCGCAGCTCGGGGAGCTCGCGGCCCAGGAGCTGCTCGGCGTAGGCCACCTCCGCCAAGGCCAGCTCGTCCGGCGAGAGCTTCCCCAACCGGTGGAGGCGACGGTGGAGCTCCACCACCACCCGCGGCTCGATGGAGCGAGGGACCAGCGCCTCGCCGGCGACGGGCGACGTCGAGGCGTTCCGGCGGCGCCACTCCGGGATCAGCACGTCCACGATCCAGCGCCGGAACCGTGTCCCCGCCGGCGTCCGGGAGAGGATCGCCGCGAGCTGCGCGCCGGACTCGGTGAGGAGGAGGAGACGGGCGGTCCGATCGACATCCCCCCGGTTCAGGGGGATGTGGGAGAGTACAGCCTTGAACGAGGCGAGTTCAGGACCGACAAGCTTCACGAAGTCACGGCCCTCCTGGAAGTCACCGGCCCACTTCTCCGACAGGTTCTCGGCGAGCCTCCCCGGGTCCGCGTACCCGAGCGCAGCGCCGAGCTCGCGGGCAATGACCACCGGTTGGCCCTTGTACTCGATGGCTGTGATGTCGTGGCCCTCGAAGGCCGTGGTGAGGGCGGTCACGCTGCACCACCCTCGAGGCGCACCTTGAGGGTCGCGCGGAGGACGTGCTTCACCGCCTGGAGCTCCTCGTCCTCCAGGTGGAGCAGCAGCTCGTTCAGCTCTTCCCGAAGCGTCGGCTTCGCGACCTGGACGGTGCCCAGGGCCGCGGCGGCGCCAACGAGGCCGGCGAAGAAGCTCCGGCGGGTGAGGTTGCCCGGTGGCGGGAGGTGGGTAGACTGGGGGCTGTCGGCCATGTTCGGCTCCAGAACGTGTTGAGGGTGGTCGGCAGGTCCCGGGGAGTTGCACCTCCTCGGGACCATCTGAACGGGCGTTGACCGTTCTTAGTCAACGGTAGTTCATTGACGGAGCGCCGTCAACGGTCTACGATCAGTTTCGTGCCACGCCCCTCTCCGAACCCAGCAACCCGCCTCGGGAATGCCCTGCGGTCGAAACGAGCGGTCGGAGACCAGATCACGACGGCCGCGTCGGTCGGCATCCCGAGGTCCACGTACGCCACGCTGGAACGAGGCGAGGGACGCCCCACCTACGACACCGCCGTGAAGCTCGCGGCGTGGCTGGGCTGGACGGTGGAGGCGGTGATGGAGGGGGCTACTTCGCCGCGTACTCTTCCAGGATCTCCGCCATCCGAGTGAGGTCAGCAGGCGTCACCTGGAACGAGATGTAGCGCCGGGAGTAATTGGGGAGGCAGTACTCGTTGTAGGAGAAGGTGACCCGAATCACCCCCCCGTGGGTGCTGGCGGACGCATTGCAGGCCTTCGGCGCGAGGAGCGCGCTCGCGTAGAACTTCTTGATCTCCGGACTGCCGAAGTCAGCGTCCGGGTGTGCTGGGGCGTCCGCAGCGATCGACCGAAAGAACGGCGCGAACCGCATCACGGGGGTGTCGTAGCAGGTGAACGAGTCGATTCCGTCTACGGTTGAGGACGAGGTGCCGTGCACGGTGAAACGCGTGTAGGGCTTCGGCCCGCGCAGAAACTCGACGTACTCCCCTGTCGTCCTCCCCTCGGGAACCGTCACAGGCGGAGGAAGATCAGCGCGATCGACCGGAACCGCCATCGCCGCCGCGATCAGAAGCCACATGCTCACCTCGTTTCCGTCGAGGCTACCACCGTCACCCGACCCCAGTCACCATACGTCCAGGGTCAGCGACCCCGAGCCACATCCAGGATCGCCACGATCTTCTCCTCCGGCGTCCCCGGGCCCGCCACGACCGCACGGGCCAGCCGCAGACCCTCGGGATCCCCGAGCCCCAGCGCCGTGAACATCGCCGGGTGGGGGCACGCCTCGCGCTGGACGCAGGCGGAGGGCTCGCACGTCGTCAGGCCGTCCCCGCAGAACCGGTCGCGGAGTGGGCCATCCCAGAGCCGCTCAAGGACGGCCGCGGTGACGTCCGGGATCGGCAGCCGCCCGTCCAGCCGGAGCAGGTAGGGGAAGTCGAGCTCCGCGAAGATCCGGGCGCACCGGCGCAGGTCCTCCTCGCGCTCGAAGGCGTTGGCGACGTCGCCGCGCTGGCGGATCCGGTCGATCCCCACCGAGGCGTCCACGTCGAGGTGGAGGAGGAGATCGGGCGCCGGCGCGAACGCCTCGTTGCGCCGGAGGATGCTGGCGACGTTCGCGCCGCGCGCACCCTGGTAGGCCGCGGTGGAGAAGTAGTACCGGTCCACGATCACCACCTTCCCGGCCGCCAGGGCCGGGCCGATGACCGTGGCGACGTGGTGGCGGCGGTCCTCG
>JAYVAS010000164.1:0-3518 GCA_043750895.1 Pseudomonadota bacterium | reverse complement strand
GTGCAGCACGAGCAGCAGCGGGTGACCCAGGCGCTGGTGGACGGCGGCAAGCTGGCCGCGGTCGAGCGCACCCGGATCGACGCGGCGACGGCGCGGGCCGAGCGCACCCTGCTCGACGCCCGGGACACCGCCGCGCAGGCAGAGGACACGCTGCTCACCGTGGTCGGCGAGGCACCCGGGTCCACCGTGGCGCTGTCCTCGTCGTTGCCCACGCCGCCCACCCTTTCGCTCGACGCCGCGCAGGTGGTGGAGGCGGTGTTGGCTGGCAATCCCGACCTCGCGGTCCTGCGCGTCTCTGCGGACGGGGCCCTCCTGTCGGTGGGGGACGCGCGTCACGCCGTCCTGCCCGACCTGAGCGTGTCCGCGACGGCCGGCATCACCGGCTACGGCAACGACCTGGGCGCCGCCTTGGACACCCTCGGCGACGGCTATCGGGAGCTCCAGATCGGGGCGGCCCTCACGGTCCCCCTCCTGAATCGTGCCGACCGCGCCAACCTGGACTCTGCCAAGGCGGACGCCGAGAAGGCCCGCCTCAGCCTCGTCGGCCAGGAGCTGCTGCTCGCGCAGCAGACGCGGTCGCAAGTTCGGACCCTCCAGGCCGCGCGGCAGTCGGTGGACCTCGCCCAGCTCAACGTGCGCCTCGCGCAGGAGACGCTCGCCGTCGAGCGCGCGCGCTTCGCCGAGGGCAAGACGCTCCAGACCACGGTGATCCAGGCGGTGAAGGACCTCGACGAGGCGCGGGTGGCCGCCGAGAAGTCGCTCATCGACTACCAGTTGGCGGTGGTGGAGCTGGAGCGGCTGAAGGGCGGGTTGTAGGCGGGTTGCCATCACGCCGAGGACCCGGTCAGGTTTGCGCCGACCATGGTGGGGGCTGGCCGCTCGTCTGACCACGACGGGCGCCAGGTGAAAACGGCGACGCCCGGGGGGTGGAGGTCGTGGATCCTCTGTCTGTCACGAAACTGTCAAGCAGTGAGAATCCGCTTGCGCCCCCCCCCCCCCCCCCGGGCGTACGGTGGCTACAGCGTCGGTGGAGCCCTCGTCTTCAACAACCTGACCGACGCGGGGAGTCTCATATGGCATCTCGATACTGGCGAGTTTTGGACGTCCGGAAGCTGACGGCCTCCTTGGAGCAACCGCGGGATCAGTACATCGACGCTGGGGCGTTCGCCCACCTGGAGGTCGATGTACGGGTGGTCGTCGCCGGGACGGCCGGGAACATCAAGCTCCAGCACGCGGCGGTGAACGAACCCGACGCGTTTCGCGACCTCGCGACGATGTCCTGGCCGCTCACCGGGGCCGGTTCCTTTCTCTTTACGGACCACTTCCTTCGTTACATCCGGTGGGTGACGGACGCCGGCCTCACCGGGAGCCCGCAGGTGATCATCGACATCGTCGGCAAGGAATAGCGGCGGTGGGCGCCTGTGGCTGTGCCGGCGGGTGCGGGTGTGGAACGGCGGCGTCCGTCGCGCCCGCGCGTGCCGGCACTCGCCCGCCTCGGTCGCGGCGGACCGAGGGAGCGCGGGGCAGGCGCCAGGAAGGAACGTCCTACCTCGCAGAGTCCCCATTGCTGGTGGTCATCGACCGACTCCGGAAGGCGCGAGCGCGTCCGGAGCCCGCCCACGTCACCACGAACGGTGTGGCCGTTCGAACATCGTTTCTCGGGGAGGCCATCGGGGTCGCGCAGCCCCGGGCGCTGAACTCCGGCCGCCCGCTGGAAGGCCCGCGGCGGACGATGTGTGGCGTTGGCGACACGGATGACGGGGCGATCTGGGGTGGCGGGCCTTGGCTGGCGTCGCCAGCCACCCCCATCTCCGACGTCGTGATGTTTCCCGGTTGGTCGGTACCCACGCCGACGGATGGCAACTGGACCCCGCTGATGGACGCCATGCTGCCCCAGCTCGTCGAGGCGCGGGCATCGGTGATGTCGGCGGCCCGTGAGTGTGGGGTGTTGTCCCCCGGGGATCCAGGGCTGGGCTCGATGGTCGCCGCCGCCACCAAGACTGGCGGGTCCGGCGGCGGATCCGGCGGCGGCCTGGGCGGCGGACCCGACATTCCCTGTCACTACCGGTTCGCGTATCGGGACCAGTCCTTCAAGATCCCGTGCGACTGGTACATCGAGTACCTCAACGACTGGTACGAGATTTTCGAGACGGACGCGGACGCGAGCTTCGGAAAGTGCAGCTCGATCTCGGCCGCCCTCGATCTGGTGTGGGGGCAGTTCCGGGCTGAGGCACGGGGCGATCACGAGACGTTCCACAGTCTGCTCGGGTGTTTCAACCTGCCCCGGGAGAACCCGCCGACGTCGAGTCCGTTGTTCAACTTCTTCTGGAGCAACCCCGCCGGTGCGGCGCACAAGGTACACCTGTACGCCTGCCAGCTCTTGTTGACGTACGTGGATCGGACTGAGTACGATCTGAATACCTCAAACGACGTGTGCAGCGGGCTCACCGAGTTCATCGAGGACCTCCTGGAGGGCCGCGGGTCGATCACCAGCGATTGGAAAGACGCGTGTTTCCTCACCATCAACTATCGCAACGCCGATTCGACCTTCCCCCGCGTTCACGACTCCTGCAACGAGAGCAAGGACTGCGATTCTGTGTACAACGGGACGTGCGCCAGCTTGGTCTGGGATGACTGGACGCCCCAGTGGGTGGCTGCTGGGAGCTGCTACACGGGGGGGTCCTCGGACGCCTGCGAGCGCCCCCACACCGATTGCGGCACCTACGCCGTCGGCGGCGACTTCGGGGTGACCTTCCAGCCCGTCCACCTTGCTTTCGATGCCTACGTCTGCGATCGTATCCTGTTCCTGGCCCGATTGGCGTTGGACTACGCCCTGGATCGCCTGGAGGCGCTCGATCTGGACGCCGCGTTCGACTACGCGCAGGTAGCGTCCCGGTTGGGACGGTACGCGTTGGTGGTCGTGGCCGACCGGGCGAGCGTCCTGGTCCACGAGATCGGGCACTCGTTCCTCGGGAAGGGGCACTGCAAGTTCGACTGTTGTTTCGAGGTGGCGTCCCAGGCCTGGCTTTGCGAGGTTCGCGGCCACCTGGGGCTCCCCCGGAACACGTTCAGTCCCCGCTCCAGCGGGGACTTCGACAACCCCGACGGCACGTTGTACGAGCCCTGTAATGTCTGCGGTAAAGACTGGGGGAGGAACACGCACCACCTTTACTTCTGTGATGTCGCAACGGAAGGCCAGCCGCTAGAGGAGGTGGTGTTCTTCGCCGGGGGGTGCCACACCTATACCCTGGGGAGTGACCCATGCTCCGACTGATCCTGTTTGTAGTCTCCCTGTCGGCGGGATGCGAGCTCTTCGGTGGAAAGTGTGAAGAACCCCCGGAGGAGCCGTGCACCCGGGAAGAGAACCATCACGAGTTTCGGTGTGGCGCGTGTGGGGAGGCTTGGTTTTGCGGGGACCGGGGGGGGGATTCGGGAAGCGTCTGGGGCCTATCCGACTTCCCCTGCGACTGCGTTCTCCCCTCCGGGGAACTCGCTGACACGGGTTATTGTGAACCGTC
>JAYVAS010000163.1:0-12287 GCA_043750895.1 Pseudomonadota bacterium | reverse complement strand
ACGTCGTAGACGGAGAGGACCCCGTGGTAGAGGCTGGCGCGGAGGTTGGCGTCGAGGGGGTCGCCGGTCCAGACCGTCGCCCCCGAGTGGGCGAGGTGGACGTGGGCGTCGACCAGCCCGGGCACCAGGAAGCGGCCGGCGGCGGGGATCTCCAGCAGGTCGACGTAGGGCTCCCCGGTGGCCCGGAGGTCCCAGATGCGGCCGCCGTCGAGGATGACGTCCATGTGCGGCTGGACGCCGTGGACGTCGACCACCGTCACGTCGACGATGACCGTCGCGCCGGCGGGGGGAGGGTCGGGCGGGGGCGCGCTCTCGGTGGTGCCGCTGTCGGTGTCGGTCGGCGTGCTGTCGGTGGTGTGTGGTGCCGACTCTGTGGTGGGCGCGCCGCTGTCCGTGGTCGTGGTCGGCTCGTCTTTCTGACCGGGATCGGCGGTACAGGCGAGCAACCACAACATCGCGCCATTGTAGCGCCTCTGCCGTGCTTTGATGCGGTCCGATGTCTGACCGCCGGCCGGCGCTGCTGGTCCTCCTCGCCGTCATCCTGGTGTACGTCCCCGGGCTCGGGGGCGACTGGGTCTGGGACGACTGGGTGTGGAAAGACCAGGGCGCAGCAGCGCTCATCGACGGGCTCGGACGGCAGGTGTACGGCGGGATCTGGCGACCCCTCTCGACGTTGAGCACGATGGTGGTGCACGTCGTCTGGCCGGATCCGCTGCCCCACAAGGTGCTCAACCTGGTGCTGCACCTGGTCGCCGTGAGCGCGGTCGCGGCGACGGCGCGGAGGCTGGGCGCGCGACCGGTCGCGGCGTGGGCGGGCGCGGCGTGCTTCGGGCTGCACCCGGCGGTGTCCGAGACCGTCTGCTGGGTGGGCGCCCGGACCGAGATCCTACCGGCGACGCTGTTGCTGGTCGGGATCGCGGCCTGGAGTAGCGGACGACGGGCGGTGGCGGCGGTGTGCCTGGGGCTCGCCCCGTTCGGCAAGGAGGCCTACGGGGTGGCGGCGCTGTCGCTGGCGATCTGGATGTGGACGCGGCGGAGGTGGGACTTCCCCCTGCTGGCCGCCGTCGCCGGCGGTGCCGTCGCCTACGTGATCGCGCGGGGCGTGGTGGTCGGGGCGACCATCGAAGGCGGCGACTACGCGTTGGATCCGGTGCCGGCCTTCGGGGCCGCGGCGCTGCGCGGCTTCGTCCTGCTGGGGGACACGGCCGCCGCCGACCTCTGGAACCCGTACGCGGGCGCGCCCGGCTTGGGCTGGGCGGTGCTGATCGGGGGGCCGCTCGCGGTGGTCCTGTCGCGGGGACGACCGGCGCTGGGGGCGGTCATGGCGGCCTTGCCGCCGCTGGTGCCCAGCGCGCTGGCGGCGTCCAGCACGCTCCTCCTTGCCGATCGGTACTACTACGTGCCCTTTGCCGGGCTGGGCGTGGCGGCCGGGCTCGGTCTCGAGTGGGCCGCCGCGCGGGGGCAACGGTCGCCGGTGTGGGCGCTGCTCGCGCTGGTGCCGCTGGCCCTTGGGTTCGCGACGGCGCGGCGATCGGCCGAGTGGCGGAGCGAGCTCCTGCTCGCCACGTCGAGCTGGCAGCGGCACCCCGACAACGCGCTCGCCGCGGAGCACTATGCGTACGCGGAGGAGCGCTGGGGGCGGGGGTGCGCAGCCGGGCTCCCGGCGTGGCGGCTGGCGGCGACGCTCACCCCGAGCGGCGCGGCCGGGCTCCAGCGGTGTCTGGTGCGAACCGGCGCCTACGCCGAGGCGCTCGCGCTGACGCCGTCCCTCCGGCCGACCGCCGACGGGGCCTTGCTCGCGGCGGAGGCGGCCACCGAGCTCGGGGACCTCGCTGCGGCCGAGCGCTGGGCGCGGGACGCGATCGCCATCGACCCGACCCGTCCGGCGCCGTGGGTGCGGCTCGGCTTCGTGCTCGGGCTCCAGGGGCATGCCGCGGACGCCCGCGCCGCCGTGGACGAAGCGCTCCGCCTCGACCCCGCCGACAGCGACGCACGCACATTACGGAGCTTGCAGGACGCTGAGTGACGAAATGAATCCGCCAGAGGGGTCTGACCCCACACCGGATCCATTCGGAATTGGCCCGGTGTGCCGGGGGTGACGCGCAGATAGTCAAGGTTTGGCCGTTGGGAATGGATCCGGTGTGGGGTCAGACCCCCTATTCGGGGTTCCCGGGGGCGCCGCGCCGATAGTCGAGGTTTGACCGTTGGGAATGGATCCGGTGTGGGGTCAGACCCCTCTGGGATCCATTCAGTCGAGCAGGGCGAGCAGCTCGTCGCGGGTGACCGAGGTCTGGAGCGCTTCGTCGTCGAGGGCGGCGGCGGCGAGCCGCCGCTTGGTGGCTTGCAAGGCCAGGATGCGCTCCTCGACGGTGTCCTCGGCGATGAGGCGGTACGCCATGACCGGGCGGGTCTGGCCGATCCGGTGTGCGCGATCGGTGGCCTGGTCCTCCACCGTGGGGTTCCACCACGGGTCGAGGAGGAACACGTAGTCGGCCGCGGTGAGGTTGAGCCCGACGCCACCCGCCTTCAGCGACAACAGGAACACCGGCGGGCCATCCTCCGCCGAGAACTGCGCGACCACCGCCGCGCGGTCGCGTGTGGTCCCGTCGAGCCGGCAGAAGCCGAGGCCGGCGGCGCGGAGCGGCGCCTCCAGGAGGTCCAGGAACCCCGTCCACTGCGAGAACACCAGCGCGCGATGGCCCTCGCTCACCACCTCCTCGAGCGTCTCCAGGAGCAGATCCACCTTGGCCGATGACGGCGCCTCCTTCCCGGGCAGTAGGCCCGGGTGACACGCGGCCTGCCGCATCCTGAGGAGCACCTCGAGCACCTGGAGGGTCCGGCCGCCGTCCAGCAAACGCGCGACCTCCGCGCGCCCAAGCGACCGCACCGACTCATAGAGCGACCGTTCGTCCGCGGAGAGCTGGCACCGCATCACCACGTCCGTCCGGGCCGGGAGCTCCTTCGCCACGTCCCGCTTGAGCCGGCGGAGCACGAACGGCCGGATCCGGCGCCGCAGGTCGTCCCGCGGCCGCTTGTGGCCGTCCCGGATGGGCGTCTCGAAGCGGTCGCGGAACGCTTTCCGGCCGCCCAGCAGGCCGGGGTTGGCGACCTGGAACAACGACCAGAGCTCTTCGAGCCGGTTCTCGACCGGGGTACCGGTCACGCACAACCGCAGGCCGGCGCGAAGCCGGCGCGCCGCGCCCGCGACCTGTGACTCCGGGTTCTTCATCGCCTGCGCTTCGTCGAGGAAGACGGTGTCCCAGACGACCTCGGTCAGCACGTCGGTGTCGAGGCGCAGGATGGCCCAGGTGGTCAACGTCAGCGCCGCCGCCGGGTCGAGCGCCCGGCGGGGGCCGTGGTAGACGCACACGGACAGGTCGGGGGTGAACTTCGCAGCCTCGCTGGCCCAATTCCGAATCACAGAGGTCGGCGCGATCACCAGGGTGCGTCCGCGCCGGGTGGCCACCGCGGCCAGGCACTGCACGGTCTTGCCGAGCCCCATGTCGTCGGCCAGCACCCCGCCCATCCCCACCGAGGCGAGCCACAGGATCCAGTCCACGCCGCGCATCTGGTACTCCCGCAGGGTCCCGCGGAACGACGGCGCGAGGGGCACGCGGGGAACGGCGTCGAAGTCACCGGCGAGGGCCCGCAGCGCGTCGAGCGCCGGCGGGGCCTCGATGTCCAGCGCCGCCGCCGCGTCGAGGAGCAGCGGGGCGGCGCTCCGGGCGATCCGCCCGGCCCCGTCGGACGCCGAGAGCAGCTCGGAGAGGACGGCGCCGTGCTGCTCGAGCCACGCCTTGGGGGTCGGAACCCAGCCGCCGCCGAGCAGGGGCACGAGGCGGTCCCCCTCCTCCCACGCCCGCACCAGCGCGTCGGGGGCGACGCCGCCGGCCTCCACGTGCACCCGGAAGCCGTCGCCGTCGGTCCGAATCTCGACGCGCGGGTCGATGGTGGCCCGCACCATCCGGAATCCCGGCGCTCGCGTCGAGATGACCTCGCGGAGCGGACCTCGGAGCTGGTCCAGCCACAGCACGGCGTCCACCGCCGACTTCTCCACCGTGAGCCCGAAGGCCATGCCCGCCTCACCCACCTGACGCGCCAGCCGGGCCTCGGCCTCCCGGTCGCGGGCGGGCATCCCTTTGCCGATCCGCACCAGCTCCCCGCGCTCCACGCGGGCGACGGCGGGGTCTCCGTAGACGAGCAGCGGCGTCACGAGGAGGTGGATTCCCCGCGTCACGACCTGGAGTTCCACGCGGGGCGGTACCACCAGGAGATCGGGGAGGCGCGCCGAACGCACCTCGACGTCGAGGAGCTTGCGCAGGGCCGGGAGGAACTCGGTGACGAGGCGCTCGGCCTCGGTGACGCCGAACGGAATGCCGATCAACAGCCGCTGCCGCAGCACCGGGTCCAGGTCGGGGTCGCCGAAGGGGCGGACGACCTTCCCCATGCGCAGGGCGCCGTTCTTGAACGCCTCGTCGATGCCCCCGGCGCGCACCAGCCGCACCTTCCAGCCGGGGGGGTCGTCCTCGACCAGGGCGCGGGGGAGCACCATGGTGCCGTCGGTGGTGACCGGCTCCCCATCAAGGTCCACGGGGAGGCCGCGGAGCGCGCCGAGCGCTTCTTTCAGGAGCCCGCGCGGGAGACCCCGGCGCGCCCACCAGCCCGCGAGCAGCCGGTTGAGCACCGCGTCTTCGTCCCGGTGGGCGGCGCCCCCGGGGACGGTGCGGTCGAGTTCGAGGCCGTCGACGGTGCGCTTCAGGTGGTAGCGCACCCGGGGGAGTTCGCGGAGGGATACCGCTCCGCCAGCCCGGGCGCGCGCCGCTGCCGCCACGTGCGCGCAGCACGGGAGCTCGCAGGAGCACGCCCACTCGTTCTCGTCGGGCCAGAGGGTCACCTCGAATCCACCCGCTCCCCCCGGGATGCGCACATGGAAGGTCTCGGCGGCCCCGGACGCGTCCCGGCTCACCGCTCCCTGCTCGGCCCAAACGCCCGCCCGCTCCCAGAGCGCCGGAGCGAGCTTCTTTCGGATGGCCTCCTCGATCGTCACGCGGCTCGCGACTATCGCGCTCTGTCCATCCGGGCCCCGGACGTGTAGACTCAAGCCCCCCAGGCACGTGCCGTTTCGTCGGCGGAGGCTTTCTCCACATGGCTGTGTTCAAGTACGAAGGTCGAACCGCGAGCGGAGAGGCCAAGAAAGGCACTGTCGAGGCTAAGGATCAGAACGCCGCCCGGTCGCAGCTCCGGGAGATGCGGATCCAGGCGACCTCGCTCGAGGAGTCCAACGCGTGGGCCAAGAGCGTCAGCATCCCGATGCCGGCCTTCCTCAAGCCGTCGATCAAGGTGCGCGACCTGGTGATCTTCACCCGGCAGTTCGCCACGATGATCGACTCCGGTCTTCCGCTGGTTCAGGCCTTGGAGATCCTCGGAAGCCAGTCCGAAAACCCGGCGCTCCGCGACCAGATCAAGGTGATCAAGGAGAAGGTCGAGTCCGGTAGCACCTTCGCCGACGCGCTCAAGACCTTCCCGGACACCTTCGACGACCTCTTCGTCAACCTCGTCGCCGCCGGCGAGGTCGGCGGTATGCTCGACACCATCCTCAACCGGCTGGCGGCCTACCTCGAGAAGAACCAGAAGCTGATGCGCCAGATCAAGGGCGCGCTCACCTACCCGGTCATCGTCATCGTCATCTCGGCCATCGTCATGGCCATCCTCCTGTTGAAGGTGGTGCCCACCTTCGAGGACATGTTCGCCGACTTCGGGGCCACGCTCCCCGCGCCCACGATGTTCGTGCTGGCGATGTCCAAGTGGCTCCAGGCCAACGGGGTCTTCGTCCTCGTCGGGCTCGTCGTCGGCGGCTGGGCGATTCGGCGATTCTACCGGACTCCCCCTGGCAAGCTGGTCATCGACAAGCTGCTCCTCCAGGCGCCCGTGCTCGGCGACCTGCTGCTGAAGGTCGCCGTCGCCCGCTTCACCCGCACCCTCTCCACCATGATCAGCTCGGGCGTGCCCATCCTCGAAGCCCTCGGGATCTGCGCCCGTACCGCCGGCAACCGCGTGATCGAGGACGCCATCGGCTCCGTCTCGGTCAGCATCTCCGAAGGCCGCACCATCGCCGAGCCCCTGGCCGAGAGCAAGGTGTTCCCGGCGATGGTCTGCCAGATGATCAGCGTCGGCGAGGCCACAGGCGCGCTCGACACCATGCTCGGGAAGATCGCCGACTTCTACGACGACGAGGTCGACGTGGCGGTCGAAGCACTCACCTCGGCCATGGAGCCGGCCATCATGGCCTTCCTCGGCGTCGGCGTCGGCGGTCTGGTCATCGCCATGTACATGCCGATGTTCGAGATGGCTGGGCACGTCGAGTGAAGTGGACACCAGGCTCGATCGCTACAGCGTAGGCCGCTTCCTCATCTACGTGGCCCTCCTGGCCGGGACGCTCGCGCTCGGCATCTATGGCGACGGTGAAGAGGACGGGACCTCCGCGATTCGCTACCTGTCGGCGTTTTCGCTGGTGGTGGTGGCGGTGGCGACGGCCGTCCTGCGCCGCTGGCGGAGCCCGCTGCTGCTGTACGCGCAATTCCTGGTCGACATCCTCATCGCCACTGCGCTCTGCGCGCTCACGGGAGGCCCGCGCTCCCCCTTCACCCTGCTCTATTTCCCGGCGATCGCCTCGGCTGCCTACCTGCTCGGGCTGCGGGGGGCGCTGGTCACCGCGACGATGGCGTCGGTGGTGCTGGCAGCCCTGACCGTTGTCCTGGACGGCGCCGATGACCCAGCGGTGCAGCTCCTGGTGTACTACGAGTTCATGCTGCGGGTGTTCGCGTTCTACCTGATCGGGGTCCTCGCGGGGCAGTTGGCCGAGTCCGCCAGCTTGAACGCGCGAGAGCTGACCGAAGCGCGGCGGTCGTCGCGGCTCCTCGCCTCCGAGCATCAGATGGTGTTGGACACGGTGCGGGCCGGCGTGCTCATCGCCGGGCCGGACCGCCGGGTGCAGGGCATCAACCCGGCGGCGCGGGAGTTGCTCGGGGAGATCGCGGGGTTGCCCATGAGCGACGTGCTCCCGGGGATCGCGTCGGCGTCGTCGACCGACCTCGCGTGGGAGGAGGAGCGGGCGGACGGGCAGCGGTGGATCTGCAGCATGGCGAACACCAGCGACGGCGGGCTCCTCGTCGTCGTGGAGGACGTCACCGAGCTGCTCGCGATGCGCGAGCGGCACGCGCGGGACGAACGGCTGGTCGGCGTGGGCAAGCTCGCCGCGGGCGTGGCCCACGAGATCCGGAACCCGCTCGCGAGCCTGTCGGGAGCCCTTCAGCTCATCGCCGAGGAGCGGCCGAGTCGGCTCGCTTCGCTTGCCCTGTCGGAGGCCGAGCGGCTGAATCGACTGGTCGAGAACTTCCTGACATCCGCGAGCCCGCCGGCGCTGGCGCGCAGCGAGGTGGACCTCCATGCCGTGGCCCTCGCCGTGGCCGAGAGCTTCGACTCGGACGCCCGCTACCGCGGCAAGGTGCGGGTCGAGGTGTCGGGCGCGGCGGCGGCCGTGCACGCGGATCCTGATCGGATCCGTCAGGTGCTTTGGAACCTCGTGCTGAACGGCGCCCAGGCGATGCCGAGGGGCGGCACCATCTCCATTCGGGTCGGCGATGTCGGCGCCGCGACCACGGAGATCGTCGTGGCCGACTCGGGCGAGGGGGTTGCCCCGGGGGACCGTCAGCGGATCTTCGACCCCTTCTTCACGACCCGGTCCGGGGGGACGGGCCTCGGGCTCGCGGTCGTGGACCAGATCGTGCGCGCCCATGGCGGGGCTATCGAGGCGAATTGGCCGGCTACCGGTGGGACCGAGTTCCGCATCCGGCTCCCGGCGGAGGTGCGACATGGCGGGTGAGCGAATCCTGGTGGTGGACGACGAGGCATCGCTGCGCGAGCTGTTGACGATTCTCTTCGAGATGGAGGGCTACGTGGTGCGCACCGCGGCCAGCGGGGAGGAGGCCGTCGACCTCCTCGATCCCTGGGCGCCCGACCTGATCCTCACCGACCTCAACATGCCGGGGATGAACGGACGGGACCTGCTGCGGCACGTGAAGACCCGCTCCGCGCAGACCCGGAAGGACCTCCCGGTCATCCTCCTGACCGCCTTCGGGACCATCGAGCACGCGGTCGCCGCCATGCGCGAAGGGGCGTTCGACTACGTCGCAAAGCCGTTCCACAACGACGAGCTGCGGAGCCTGGTCCGGAAGGCGCTGGATCTCAACCGGCTGGCCTCCGACAACGCGCTGCTCCGCGCCGAGCTCGGCCACCGCTACGAGATTCAGGGGTTCGTGGGGTCGTCGCCGCCGATGCAGGCCGTGTTCGACCTGGTGCGCCGGGTCAGGGGCACGCGGATCAACTGTCTGGTGTGTGGGGAGAGCGGCACCGGGAAGGAGGTGCTCGCGCGCGCCATCCACTTCGGGAGCGAGCGTTCGGGCGGCCCGTTCGTCCCGGTGAACTGCGGCGCCATCCCCGAAGCGCTCTTCGAGAGCGAGCTGTTCGGGTACAAGAAGGGCGCGTTCACGGGGGCGATGCGCGACAAGGTCGGGATGTTCCAGGCGGCGGACGGAGGCACCCTCTTCCTCGACGAGGTGGGGGAGATGCCGCTCACCGCCCAGGTCAAGGTGCTGCGGGCGTTGGCCGAGCGAAAGGTGAGCCCGGTGGGCGGGACCTCCGAGGTTCCCGTCGACGTGCGCATCGTGGCCGCCACCAACCGGGACCTGACGGCGGAGGTCGCCGCCGGCCGTTTCCGTGAGGACCTCTACTACCGCCTCAACGTCGTCCAGATCGACATGCCGCCGCTCCGGGACCGCGCCGAGGACATCCCGGTGCTGATCCAGCACTTCGTCGAGCGCTTCGGCGCCGAGTACGGGAACCGCGTGTCCGGCATCACGCCCGAGGCGGCGCGGCAGCTCCGCTCGTACCCGTTCCCCGGCAACGTCCGCGAGCTCCAGAACATCATCGAGCGGGCGGTCGCCCTCGAGCCCGGGAAGCTGATCACCCCGTCCTCCCTGCCTGAGCGCGTGCACGGCAGCCTGGGCCCGGCGCCCACCGACGAGACGGCCCTGCCGGAATTCCCCCCAGACGGGATCGACCTCGAAGCGCGGCTTGGCGCGGTGGAACGCCGGTACATCGAGAAAGCCCTCGCGGCCACGCACGGCAACCGCACCGCGGCCGCGCGCCTCCTCGGCGTGACATTTCGCTCGTTGCGCTATCGCCTCCTCAAGTTCGGGATGGAGACGGACGATCCGGAGTGACGGAGTGACGCATCCCGTCACCTGCGCCTGACGTTTTTTGTCACGTGTCACAAAGCGTCACCCGGGTTCCCCGAGAAACCGGCGTTGGGTCGTTGGCACGACGCTTGCAATGGCGTCCACCGTGCGGCGCTGAAGCCGTCAAGTCAACAGAACACCGGGAGCATTCAAATGCGTCAGAACAAGGGTTTCTCTCTCGTCGAGCTCATGATCGTCGTCGCCATCATCGGGATCCTCGCCGCCATCGCCATCCCGAACTTCGTCGCGATGCAGCTCAAGGCCAAGCGCTCGGAAGTCCCCGGCAACGTCGACGGCATCAAGACCGCCGAGATGGCCTACGACGCGGCGTTCGACGGCTTCATCTCGGTGTCCGTCGAGCCCTCGGCCTCGACCCTCTCCAAGGCCCTCGTCGACTGGCCGACCACCAACCCCGCGGGCTGGTCCTCCATCGGCTGGCGTCCTGACGGCCAGGTTCGTGGCCAGTACTCGGCCGCCACCTCCGGCACCACCGACTTCCTCGTGACCGGCACCTGCGACGTGGACGACGACGGCTCGGCCGCCATCTACACCGCCAGCAAGGACCAGAACGCGAAGGCGACCACCGCCCCCGATCTGTACTAGTCCTTCCGGTACCCGATATCGAGCGCGGGCGTCCCCTGGGGCGCCCGCCTCTTTTTTGCCTTAGGATGACGTATGCGTGCGACGGCCGGAGTTGTGGGTCTCGTGGGGGCGCTCGGCGTCTACGCCGGGCTGCCCGCCGCCGACGTCAGCCGGATCCCCCGCGGCGAAGACAACGCGCTGCTCTTCGCTCCGAACGGCGCCGAGATCAAGCTCGTGGCCACCGGCAACGAGGAGGTGATCGCCGACATCCTCTGGGTCCGTGCGGTCATCATCTTTGGTGAGCGCTGGCAGCGCGACCCTGATCGGGAGTGGGTCACGTGGCTGGTGACGGTGATCGACGCGATCAACACCCTCGATCCGCGCTGGCGCACGCCCTACTTCTACGGCGGCATCCTGTTGCGCGTGTTGGGGGAGGTGGACGCCTCGGACCTCGTGTTTCAGCGGGGCGCCGAGGCAATGCCGGAGGACTGGTTCTTCCCGTTCTCGGTGGGGATGAACTACTTCATCGTGCGGGAGGACGACGAGAACGCGGCGATCTGGCTCGATCGGGCTGCGCCCCTGCCTGGTGCGCCGCCGTGGATCGCCTCGACCGTCGCCGAGCTCAAGCAGCGCGGTGGTGATCGAAGCGCCGCCATCCAGTACCTGCAAGACCTGATGCGGACCACGCCGTCCCCCGAGGTCAAAGCGGACGCCGAGCGGCAGCTGCGCCGTTTGTTCCACAACGCCTTTGTCGACTCGTGGGCCGAGACCTGCAGGGCCTACCGCGACCGGACGGGCGCGCCGCTGGCCAGCCCCGACCAGTTGGCCGAGCTGCTGGGCCACGAGCTCCCCCCCAACCCACGGGGAGACGCCTGGGTGGTGGGTGCGGACGGGGTCGTCCGTTCCGCCGTCGCCGAGAGCGAGCGGGTGCGGCGTGCACGACTGGACGAGATGAAGGTCGTTCGCTGAGCGCGTCCATCGCTGCGGTTGCCCTCGGTACCTCGCTCGGGGACCCGGGCGTGTTGGAGCTCGCGACGCGTGCAGTCGACGCGTTGCCCGGTACCCGTGTGCGGACCACCAGCCGGATCTACCGGTCGGCCGCCGTCGGCGGGGTGGCGCGCGGGGTCTTCCACAACGCGGCCCTCACGGTCGTGACCACCCTGGGGCCCGACGCGTTGCTCGCGGCGTTGAAGGGCCTCGAGGGGAGGCTCGGGCGGCAACGGGCACCCGCCTGGGCGGACCGGCGGATCGACCTCGACCTTCTCCTCTTCGGCGCGCGGATCATCGTGGGGGCGGGTCTCCAGGTGCCGCACCCGCGCATCGGGTCCCGGGACTTCGTGCTCGCGCCGCTCCGCGATGCCTGGCCCGAAGCCGTCGACCCGTGGACCTCGGATCGTTACGCTGCGCTCCCCCGTCGGTCGCTGCCGGTGGTGGGGGTCCTGTCGCGGCCACGGCTGGGCGGATGACCCGGCCCCTGGCGCTGGTCCTCCTGGTCGTCGCGCTGGCGTACGGCCAGGTGCTCGTTGCGGGCTATATCTGGGACGATCACGCGCTCATCGGCGCCAACACCGTCCTCGACGCGCCCACCTGGGACGCGGTCTTCGGGCGTGACCTCTGGTGGGGCACGGGGGGCTACCAGACCGCCTACTACCGCCCGATGCTGACCATCAGCCTGCTGGTGGATCGGTACCTCCTGGCGGCGGACCCGGCCCTGGCCCACCTTCACAGCCTCGGCTGGCACCTGCTGGCCACGGCGCTGGTGGGCGTCGTCGTGGGTCGCCATGCCGGCGCGGCGTCCGGCGCCGTGGCGGCGGCGGTGTTCGGGTTGCACCCCATCCAGTCGGAGGCGGTGGTCTGGATCTCGGCGCGTAACGACCTGTTGGCGACCACCGGCGTGCTGTTCGCCCTCGTCGCCGGGGAGCGGGGGTGGGTGGTGCCGACGGCCGCCGCGACGATGTTCGCGATGTTGGCAAAGGAGACGGGGGCCGTGACCCCGTTGTTGCTCATCGCCTGGGGCTACGCGTGGAACCGGCGCATCGCCACGCCGGTGCTCGTCGCCAGCGTGGTCGGTCTGGGACTGGCGGCTGCGCTGCGCGGGGCGGCGGCCCTGGCCGAGCCCACGCCGGCCTTCCCCTTCGGCGCGCGGGATCCGTGGGCGTCGGTCTGGGCGCTGGCGCGGACCACCTCCTGGTTCGTGTGGCCGTGGCCGCTCACTTCCACCACGACGGTGTACACGGGCCGCCCGGGAGCCCCGGTCTGGATCGGCGCCGCGGTCGTGCTGGGGTTGGCGGGGCTGGCGGCACGGCGCGAGCCGGCGCGGGTTGGCGCCCTGCTGGTGTTCGCGGCGTTGGCGCTCGCCCCCAGCGTCGGGGGCCTGTTCCTGTACCAGACGGTGGGGGAGCGTTACCT
>JAYVAS010000162.1:0-3017 GCA_043750895.1 Pseudomonadota bacterium | reverse complement strand
CGAGGCCACGCACCATCCCGGTCTGCCCGCGTCGGGTTGGCGCATCCCGCCGGTCCGGTTGCCCGAGGGCCCCACCCGACCCCCCTCCTTCCGGCACCTCGTCCGCACCCGCCGCAGCGCGGTGGCCATGGACGGCACCACCACCCTGCCGCGGGCGGCGTTCCTACGGACCGTACACCGGCTGCTCCCGGGGGCGCCACCCTTCGACACCCTGCCCTGGGCCCCCGAGGTCCACCCGATCTTCTTCGTCCACCGCGTGGAGGGGCTGGCGCCGGGTGTCTACGCCCTGCCTCGGGACCCGTCGTGCGGACTGCGGGAGGCGCTCCGCGCGGGTCGGACGTGGGAGCTGGTCACCCCCGAGCTTCCGTTGGTGTGTCTCGAAGCGGGCGACGTCCGGCGCCGGGCCCAATCGATCTCCTGTGATCAAGAGATCGCCTCTGACGGGGCGTTTGCGGTCGCCATGCTCGCCGACCTGGGTGGGGCGTTGGCCCGCTTCGGTCCCAGCTTCTACCGGCGCTTGCATTGGGAGGCGGGGGCGATCGGGCAGGTGTTGTACCTGGAAGCCGAGTCCGACGGGGTGCGGGGCACCGGGATCGGCTGTTTCTACGACGATCTCGCGCTCGACGCGGTGGGGCTGGTCCCTGGTGCCGGTTGGCGGTCCATCTACCACTTCACCACCGGGGGTCCGGTGGACGATGCGCGGCTCCGGACGGTGGGGGCCTACCGGCACCTGGAGGGGTGAAATCCCGCGGCGGCGGACGCGCGCTTTTTTCTGAAGGTTTTTTCTTGCACGTGGACGCGAGACGGCTATTCATGCCGTGACATCCGAGGGGTTCCATCCCCTCGGGAGTCGGGGGAAACATGCAACGAACCGGGCGTTATTCCGCCGTCGCGCTTCTTTGGCTTTGCAGTGCCACTGCGGGAGCAGCTGACTACGAGAACTTGCTTTTCATCATCTCCGATGACGTGGGAGTTGATAAGATTGGCAGCTACGCGGTCGATGTGGACAATCCCACCGAGAGCCGACCCGACACGCCCACCATCGACGCGTTGGCGAGCGCCGGGGTGCGTTTCACCGACGCCTGGGCGGCGCCCGTGTGCTCCCCGACCCGGGGCATGATCTTCAGTGGCGAGTATGCCTATCGAAACGGCGTTGGCACGGTGATTCGGGAACCCAGCTCCATCGTGCTCGGGACGACCCGGGATCAGATCCAACGACTCGCCTCGGATTCGGGCCTCGCGACCGGAATGTTCGGCAAGTGGCACCTGGGCGAGACCACGACGACGCCGGACGCGGCCACCTCCGCTGCCCTCGATCAAGCCGAATACCCGATCGTGACCGGCTTCGACGTGTATGCAGGGAGCACCGATGGCGTGGTTGCCAGCTACCTGAACTGGTTGTACACCCGGTCCTTCCCGGACACCACGAAGTCCTCCGGTTACTCCACGACCGCGGCCACGGTGACGACGTCGGTGACCGACAAGACCACCGACGACGCCCTGGCCTGGATGGACGAACAGTCGGCCGGCGGCAAGGCGCGCTTCACCGTGGTCAGCTACAACCTCGCACACTCCACCAGCAGCGCGGGGGGTCCGACGTGGGCGAACGCCGTGTCGGCGTGCGGAGAGACGGCGGGGTCGAGCCGGACCGCGGACGTGCGGACCTCGATGGAGTGCCTGGACGCCGAGATCGCCGAGCTCCTGGAAGCCACGCCGGACCTCGACCAGACGTTGGTGGTCTTCATCGGGGACAACGGCACCCCTTCCAACGTCACCGAGGGGCTTTTTGCCGACGCGCGTGGCAAGGGCACCGTCTACGAGAGCGGGATCCGCGTTCCGTTCATCGTCGCCGATGGCGCGGCGGTACAGGACGCCCTGGCCAACGGCGGCACGCTCCCCACCGGCGGCACGTACACAATCGACGCCGGCAGTGTGGTGAACGCTCCTACGAGTGTGGTCGACCTTTACGCGACCTTCGCGGATTTCTTGAATCTCTCGTCGGGGACCTGCACCGTAGGGGACACCTGCGCCCGCGATTCCCTGAGCCTGCGTTCGGTGCTCACGGGCGGTGAACCCGCGCGTGATGACGTGTGGACCGAGGAGATCCCTGCGGCCGTCGGGAGCACCCAGCCCGGCCGGGGCGCGGTACGGTCGGGGGACTTCAAGCTGTTGGTTCGGGTCGACGCGGGCGCGGCGCCGTGCGTTGCCTTTGAGATGTACGATCTCGCCGCCGATCGCTGGGAGCAGACCGACCTCTACGGGGACCCGGATTACGCGGCCGAGAAGGCGGCGTTGCGCGCGCTGGTGGAGGAGCACGCCGAGGTCATGGCGGTCTCCGCGCTCGATTGGCTCGATCGGGATGACTGTGTGGTCTGCTACCCGGAGGAGACATGGTACGACGGCGTCGATCAAGATTGCGACGGCGGTTCCGACTTCGATCGCGACCTGGACGGCGTCGACTGGCCCGCCGACTGCGACGACCTCGATGCGGCGGTGTTCCCGGGGGCGACGGAGACCTGGTACGACGGTTCGGACAGCGACTGCGGGGGGGACGACGACTTCGACCGGGACGGGGACGGGGTCGATTGGCCCGCCGACTGCGACGACCTCGATCCAGCGGTCTACCCCGGGGCGGCGGAGACCTGGTACGACGGCTCCGACGCCGACTGCGGGGGGGGCAGCGACTTCGACCGGGACGGGGACGACGTCGATTGGCCCGCCGACTGTGACGACCTCGATGCGGCAGTGTTCCCTGGGGCGACGGAGACCTGGTACGACGGCTCGGACGCCGACTGCGGGGGGGACAGCGACTTCGACCAGGACGGGGACGGCGTCGACTGGCCCGCCGACTGCGACGACCTCGACGGGGCGGTGTTCCCGGGGGCAACGGAGACCTGGTACGACGGCTCCGACGCCGACTGCGGCGGGGACAGCGACTTCGACCAGGACGGGGACGACGTCGATTGGCCTGCCGACTGCGACGACCTCGATGCGGCGGTGTACCCCGGGGCGACGGA
>JAYVAS010000161.1:0-5421 GCA_043750895.1 Pseudomonadota bacterium | reverse complement strand
TGCTGGTCTACTTCGCGACCTGGTGACCCATCTGCCCGTCCGAGGTCTCGGACGTCGAACGCCAGATCTGGCAGGAGTACCGCGACCGCGGCGTCGAGGTGTGGGGGATCGCGTCGCGCGAGGACAACGACACCCTGGTGCAGTTCCGGGACGCGCTCGGCCTCACCTTTCCCATCCTCGAGGACACCGACGGGGCGGTGATCGCCGCCTATGCGCAGCAGACCGCGTTCGGCGACGCCATCTACCCGCAGGACTGGATCATCGGCAGCGACGGCACGGTGGTCTACGTGAACAACGGGTACGAACCCGATGCGTGGGCGGTGGTGTTGGAGAAGGAGCTGGGCGGGTGAGGCTGGTCGTGGCGCTCGGCGTGGTAGCAGGGTGCGTCGCCCCGGTGGTCCCGGGGGACACCGGTGCGGCCGTCGTGGAGACGGGGGGCGTGGGGAGCGACGGCTGCGACGACGCCTGGGCCGGCAACCTGACCATCGGGTCCACGGACGACATGGCCGCGTTCTGCGGCGCCTACCGGTCGGTGACCGGGTCGCTGGAGGTGTCGGGGCTCGCCGACAGCGTCGACCTGACCGGGCTCTCCTGCCTCTGCGACGTCGGCGCCGAGCTCCGCGTGCTCCACAGTCCCGGGCTCGGGTCCCTCGCGGGGCTCGACGGCCTCACGCACGTCGGTCGGAGCTTGATCCTCGGCGACAACCTCGCCCTCACCGACCTGACCGGCCTCGGCGGCCTCGTCGACACCGGGGGCCTGCTGCTCACCAACACCGCCATCACCTCCGTGGCCGGGCTGACGCAACTCACCGCCATCAACGGCGCGCTGGGCGTGTACGAGGAGCCGAACCTGGTGTCCTTCGACGGGTTCCCGATGCTCGACGCCGCGCCGTGGAACCTCGCCGTAAAACGATCCGACCGCTTCGCCTCGCTGGAGGGGCTGGACTGGATCGACTCCCTCGAGACGCTGGAGCTCGAGGAGCTCCCGCAGCTGACCAGCCTCCGCGGATTGGACGGCCTCACCGAGGTGACGCTGGCCCCCGACGGCGCCGCCCGGGCCTTGCAGCTCACCGCGCTGGGCATCGTGGACGTCGACGGCCTCGCGGGCCTGCGCCGGGTCGGCAACGGGCTCTACCTCCGCAACAACCCCGACCTCGTCGACCTCTCCGCCCTGCACGGCGTGGCGTCCATCGACGGGGCACTGGTCATCGAGGGCAACGCGTCGCTGACCACCGCCGAGGCGTGGGCCCTGGTGGACGCGATCGGCGAGGAGAACATCGCGGGTGGGGTGTTTGTGGGGGGGAATGGGGGGTGACGGAGGGCCTGGAGGTCGAGGGGCGTCAATGAATCCGGTACACCGCCCGATAGTCGAACCAGCCACCCTCCGCCGTGACGGTGAAGCGCATGTCCCGCGTGTCCCTGTAAACCGAGGCCCGCAGGTAGGGTTCGCAGTCAGGGAAGTAGACGGTGTCCGGCTTGCCTTCTGGGGTCACCTCGATCCGGGCCACACACCGCCACTCTCCGGGAGGAAGGAACGAGGGGGCGATCGGCGTCCCCCTGACCAGAAGCTCGAGGCCTCCCTTCGCCCGGGGCCACCGGTGGGGCGCGGGCACTCCGAGGGTGGTGGCGCTCGGGTAGGTCGGCTCCGCCTTGGCGCGGGCATCGTCCTCGGCGATACGCGCTCGGATCGCTCTTGTCTCCCCACGGGAAGGTGGACGAGGACGTCCCCGTGCACGGTACACGCGAGCAGGTCCTTCCGGCGACAGGCCTCCGCGTAGGGCGCGAGCCGGGCGTCGTCGCCCCCCTCGTCGACCGCGATCATCGCCCATACGGCCCCGCCGGCGAGGAGCATGCCGATCCACGGAAGGTCTGAACGGACCCGCAGGCACGCGTCGACCGCGCCCCCGTGGCACCAGGCCAGTATCTGGGCGGGCTCGTACGGCACCACCGGGAGGTCCAGGCACGCCGAGACCACCCCGAGCCCACACGCGGCGGCTTCGTGGGGATCGGCGTCCCCCTGGGGTCGGGGACCGGCCAACCGAGCCGCTACGACACAGGCGCCCGCGCGCCCGTCCGAGCAGGCCGCTCGGGCGCGCTCCTGCGCCTCGGCGAGGTCGCCCGCGGGTGAGCGCCACAGGAGCATCGCCTCCATCTCGCAGCCGAGACCATCACCCGCCGCGCACGCGGCTCGGGATCGGGCCAGGTTCGCCGCCGACGCCGATTCCTTGTCCTTCGGACGCGCGGTCCACCGCACCCACTCGGCGCAGGCACGGGGCAGTCCCAGCGTGCACCCCAACTCGAGCTGCGGCACGACGAAGGTCGCGGTCGCGCCCGACAACGTTCCGCCCGCCTCGGCCCAAGCCGCTATGACACAGGCCGCGGCGTCCCGATGTGCACACCCGGCGATGGCCTCCTCCTTGACCGCTGCCAGGTCCAACGGCCGTTCCGCCGCTCCGCACGCCAGCGCCACCCCACCCGAACACGCTGCGCGGTAGTCGACGACGAGCGCTTCTCGCGACCGGGTCCAGCCATCGAGCCCCGTCTCCTCCGAGGCCGCCTGGAGGAAGAGGGTGGCGGCGGTGATGAGAGAAACGTCCATGGTCGGTGCCCTCAGCCCCGGTCGCAGGACTGTATGACGGCGAAGGCGCCGCAAGCGAATTCGCCGACGTCCGGCGAGGCCGAGCCGTCGGGGGTGGGGTGCAGGGGAACCCGGACTGAAGGGGGGGCCTACCCGAGGCCGCGCAACACCCCAACCACATCCTCCGCGGCGCACCGGACGACCCGATCCGCCACCGGCCCGTATCCGGCCGCGGCCTTCACCTCTTCGAGCAGCCCGTCGTCCAGGACGAGCAGCCGCTCGATGAACTCCTCAGGGTCTAGCGCGACCTCAGCGAAGTCCGCCTGGGGCGAACGGTTCTCGAGCGGCCCGAGCGGGTCGGGTCCTTCCATGGTCCCTGGGTGAAGGATCAACCTCGCTTCACGTTGCCACGCATAGCTGCGATCCTTGAAGCGGAGCGGGACGGCCAGCCCCGTCGCCACCTGGTCCTGGTAGGCGCGTGTGGCCTCGGTCCGGCCGAGGTAAGTCACCGGAGCCAGATGCGCCCAGAACCGAAGCGCGCCCTCTCGGGGGCGCCAAGCGGCCATCCACCGCGGCACGGTGGTCACGACGATCGCCGATGGGCCGTCCGCGAACTCGTTCACGCAACGTTCCACCGCTGTTTCGGGGGTCAGTCGAAACCAGCAGCTCAGGTAGCTGTTGTTGGGCAACGCCGTCCGGCGGTCGTCCACCCGACGATCGGCTGCCGGCGCCGATGACCCGAAGAACGCCGCGCGCTGCGCGCCGTCAGCCTCGGTCTCGCCCCCCTCGTTCACATCGTCGAGGGCGTCGTTCCCGGTGTACTCCAAGTACATTCCGGTCCGCGTGACGCCGAGCCGCCCGTCGACGAGGGCGCTGACCGCCGGGCCATGGTGGATGATCCGAAAGAGGCGTTGGTCGAGATCGAGCCAGACGCCTCCGACCTCGGGCATGAGGGAAATCACAGCCAGCGGTTCGGGAAGACTCACCGCCCCGATCCTACCCTGCTCACCCCCGCCGCCGCCTCACCCCCAACAGCCCCACCGCCACCCCGATCCACCCTGCGGCGCCGCCGCCCACGCCGCACCCGCACCCGCTCGGCGCTTCGGTCAACGTCCCCGGCAGCCCAGGCATGGGCCCTTGTGGATGCGATCGGCGAGGAGAACTTCCACGGACTCACCGGACCGCGTCCACGTAGACCGAGAGCCCGATGTTCTCGCGGCCCAGGTTGTCGAGGAAGGCGTAGATCTCCTCTTCGGTGAGCGAGGCGTTGTCCTCGATGCGGATGTCCCCACTGACGCGCTGAAGCCCGTAGAGGCCGTCCAGCTGGGTGAGCCGGTCGTTGCCGGAGATCTCGAGGTCTCCCTCGATGGTCGTGAGGTTCTCCAGGCCGGTGAGGGTGGCGAGGGAGTCGTTGTCGGTGAGCTCCAAGTGCCCGTCGACGAGGGCCAGCGCCGACAGGGCTTCCAACGTCTGGAGTTGGGGATTGCCATAGAGCAGGAGCCGATACCCCCCGATACTCGTCACGCTCTCGAGGCCAGAGAGGCTGGTGATGCCCGTGTTCCAGATGGACAGACCTTCGGGAAACGAGGTCGCAAACGTCAGCCAGGAGAGGTCGCAGGTCGTGAAATAGGAGAGGTCAAGGCCACCGACGTACGCGAGGCGGGGGAGGATGGGGCAGGCACCATCTCCGACGAGGTTCAACGCCCCCGTGACGCGGACCAGGTTCGACAGGGGGGAGTAGTCCTCGACCCCGACGCCGATGCTGACCCAGCCGTCGACCTCTTCGAGGAACTCCAGGCCGCGGATGGAAAGCTTTGGATCGCCTGGTACCCACCGCCCGCCGTACCCCAGACTGAGACCGAGGCCCAACTCTCCTACCCGTCGGAGGGAGCCCAGGGCCTCGATGCTCTCCAAGTCGGGGGCGTCGAATACACTGAGGCCGCCCGTCTCTGTCAGGGACTCCAACCCCCGCAACGAGGTGAGCTTGCTTCCGCCGATGCTCAACTCCCGGTCCACGGTGGTGAGCTTCGAGAGATCGGCGAGGTCAGTGCCCTGGTAAACGGTGGCGCCGTATTCCCCATACATCGAGAGTGAGCCAAGGTGCTCCATGTCCCGAAGCCCGGAGAGCTGCGCGATCGCGCTGTCCGTATTGTACCAGGTGAGAACTTCAATATCGCCGAGGAACTCGGTTCGGCCCGCGAACGCGTCGAAATCTCTCAGCCCTCCATAGTTCGCACGGACGAAGACGATGCCGCTGGGGCTGACGAGATCCTCGACGCCGCTGATCGACGCCACTTCCCCGGTCTCCACGAAGACCTCCGCGGACGGCGCGCACAAGCAGTCGACGGCGTGGAGGTCCAGGTCGCCCAGCAAGTCGGGGTCAATCTCGAAGCTTGGCGTCTGACCCCACTGCTCGCAGAAGTCGGTGGGCGCGGCGTCGCCTACGATGCCGCAACCCCCTCCAGCACACACCGGCGCACACGCATCCACGCCGTCGCAGTCCTGATCGATGCCGTCTCCGGGCACGTCGATTCCGGTCCGCGGCCCGGGGTCCGTGTCTGGGTGTATCAACCGGTCGGAGTCGTTGCAGTCGCCGATCTCGAAGGCGTTCGAGTAATACTCGACATACGGGGCGGGCATCGTGCAGCCGAACACCGGCTCCGCGGGTGCCCACCCGTCGTAGTCCTCGTCGATCACCCAGGCGGTCGCGCCGTTGCCGTCATCGATCAGGCCGTTACAGTCGTTGTCCTTCCCGTCGCAAAGCGTCTCCATCCAGCCGGTGGGATGGACGGTTGGATCCAGATCGTCGCAGTCCGCCGCGCCGAGCGAGCAGTCCCCGTCCT
>JAYVAS010000160.1:0-3270 GCA_043750895.1 Pseudomonadota bacterium | reverse complement strand
CGGAGGATGGCGCCGACGAAGGTCAGGCGACCGCCCCACCTCTTGCTCGACGCGTTGGCCAGGCGGCACACCTCGGCGTTCGCGCCGAAGCCCGCCACGTTGATGAAGGTGTCGATCCGCCCGTCCGGCCAGTCGAGCCGCCCCACGTCCAGCGGCAGGGTCATCCCCGTGGAGCAAACCCACAGCGCGGCGTCGAGCCCCTGGGGGATCTCGAGGCTACGCACGAGGTCCCCGCCCGTGCCGAAGGGAACGACGGAGAAAATCACCTTACGGTTCACGGCCACGCCGCGGTCGAACAGGCCAGCCACGACCTCGTGCGCTGTTCCATCGCCCCCGAGAGCGACGACCAGATCGGCCTCGACTGCGGCCTTCCGCGCCAGCTCCGTCGCGTGTCCGGGCGCGCTCGTCCACCACACCTGCCCGTGCTCGAAGGCTCGGTTCACCGCCCCTTCCACGCGGTTTCGCTCCGCGCCGGCCCGCCCGCCCCCCGCCCGCGGGTTGGCGATGACGATCACCGACTCCCCGCGGTTCCGCGCGCCATGCCCCTCCTGGGCTCGGTACGGCAGCACCGTGTCACTCCGCGACATCCGTCCTCCCGGGCTCGACCACGCGCGCCCCGTGCGCACGCAGCCACGACGCACACTCAGCGTCGGCGCATCGCACTTCGCGGCCGTCGAGCCGACGTACGTTCTCTTCGGCCACCTGCCGCGCCGCCTCCGGCTCCCGCTCGGCAAAGCCGTCGCGGCGCCCGCAGCAGGCCAGCTGATGCGGCCCAGGGGGGCCCTCCGTCCCGCAGACCTGGAAGGTGAGGAACGCCGACACCACCGCCGGACGCACCAGGCCGGGATCGGGCCGCCCCAGGCGCGCCGCCACCGGAACCCCGACCTTGCAGTGCTGCGTGCACGCCCCGCAGGAGAGGCAGAGCGAGGCGGACGCCGCGGCGAGCTCGGCCGACACCGAACCCCGCTGGGCGAGCAGCGCGATGGTCATCATCGAGGTGGGCGTGGCCGCTTCTCTTCCCGTCGCCACCGCGACCGGACAGACGTGCCGGCACAAGCGCGGGCACCACGCGCAGGTCTCGTAGTCAATCGACATCGATCGCCTCCGCGAGGTGGGCCAGCGCCGCCGCCGCCGGGCCGCGGAATTCGACCGCCGCCCCGTCCCGGCGCGCGGGCCGGAGATCCCGGGCCACACAGGCCGCCCACGGCCGCTCGACCCGAACCACCCCTTCCCCACGCGGGACGACAGGCACTGTCAGGGTCTCGTAGTCCTCGGAGCGAAGCCCGGCGCGCAGGTCGGGCCCGGCGCTGCTCCGAGAGACGGCCGGCAGCACCACCCGGCCGGCGGCGGTGCGGGCCGATGCGCCCACGATCGGGGTCTCCCACGGTTCGTGGGCCGCGGCCCCGACGCCGGTGAGCGCCGACGCGAGCGTGCCCGTGCACGGAAAGCGCAGCTCCCACCCACACGCCGCCAGCCAGGCGTCGCGCGAGGCCGCGGGCTCGTGCGCGTCGAGCGTGGCGGTGCGGCTCTCGGGGTCCACCGCGACCACCGGCTTCGGGGGCTCGGGCTCGTCGACAGGGGGAAAGAGGCGACCCGGGTTGAGGATCCCGGCCGGGTCGAGGCGTTCTTTCAGGGCCCGATACATCGGCGCCAGCCCGGCGAGCTCCCGCCCCGCCGCGGCCATCTTGAGCTGCCCCACCCCGTGGTGGTGGGCGACGGTGCCGCCCGCCGCCGCCGCCGCGGCGAGCGCATCCCGCCAGGCGGCGTCGTACACCGCGACCGAGCCACGCCCCGCGAAGGTGAAGTAGATGCTGCACCCCTCGATGTAGGCGTGCGAGAAGTGGGCCATCACCACCCCGTGTTGCCCCAGGGCCGCGCGCACCGACGCGTAAAGCTCGCCGAGCCGGCCCCAGCTGCTCGCGACCTCCATGGTGTCGGCGAAGCCGCCCTGCATGAAGATCGGCGCCATCTTGTAGCTCACCTCGTGGCGGTGCTCGTACCAGTGCTCGCCCGGACCGCTTCCGAGGTCCTCCCCGCCTTCGTCGAGGATCTCGGCGTGGCCGGCGGCGGCGAGCGCTTCGGTCGGAGCCCGGCTCCCCTCCCACCCCGCGATGAGGACGCATCCGGACGCGCCGGCCTGGATCAGGCGGTTCACCAGCTTCGGCAGCGACAACGGCAGCAGCAGCGCGTTTCGGCGGAGGAGCGGTATCTCGCGGACCCGCGCAGCGAGCTCGGTGAGCCAGCGGCTGCCTTCCTGCTTGGTGGCCGTCCCTTTGCCGGCGAGCCGCGTGTCCACCGGATCGTAGAGGCGGAGCACCGCCGGATGGAGCTCGCCCTGGAGCAGGCGCCGCATCGCGCGGAGGGCGGCGTCCACCGAGGCGAACCGGTACCCCCGCAGCCATCGCCGCTCCGGGACCGGGACCACGCGCACGAGCAGCTCGGTGATCACCCCCAGCGACCCCTCGGTGCCGAGCAGCCATGGGCCCAGATCCTCGCCCTCGGCCCACACACCGGTGCCGTACGCGCCGCTGGGCGACACCACCCGCATCGCCGCGACCATGTCCGGAAACGTACCGTACCGACTCGAGAACTGCCCGGCAGACCGGGAAGCGGCCCAGCCGCCGACCGTCGAGCACCAGATCGAAGAGGGGCTGTGCCGACACACAAAGCCCGAAACGGCGAGGTGGTCCTCGAGGTGCTGACCGATGACCCCCGCGCCCACGCTCACCCAGCGTCGATCAGCGTCCACCGTACCGATCGTACGCAGACGCTTCAGGTCCAGGGTGATGCCGGCCCCGGCCGCCGCCGCGCCGCAGACCCCGCTGCCCGCCCCGTAGGGAACCACCGGGACGCCCGCCGCCGAGGCCCACGCCAGCACCGCCTGCACCTCGGCCTCGGTGCGCGGCGAGACCACCGCCTGCGGCAACACCACCTCTTCGCCCGTGGCGACGCGCAGAGTGGAGCGCGGCCAGAGGTCCCGCGCCACCGCGCGCCGATCGAGCTCCGCGGTGGAGCAGGGCGCACACGCCGAGAGTCCAGTCAGATCCACGGGCGCGGCCTATCGCGGGCGGCGCTGCACCGAGGCAAAAAGTAGCAAGGCGCCCGAGGGTCACTCGGGCGCCTTTACGGTGAGTCGAACGGGGGGTACCCATCCGGCTCCGGCCGTCACCGTCTCCGCCATCCACTGTAGCAAGGGTCGTGCCAACCGGCGGGCCATCGATAATAGCCGCCGTGAAAGGCAGCTTCCTACCCCGAGCGCCGCTTCCGCGC
>JAYVAS010000159.1:0-4902 GCA_043750895.1 Pseudomonadota bacterium | reverse complement strand
GTCCGTGCGTCTTTAGGAGTTCGGCCCTCTCGGCGTGCCGGCCGGCGAGGTCTTCGCGGTGGGTGGGCCAGCCCTGCTCGAGGCAGTACCGCTCGGCTTTACGGCTGTCGGAGCACCAGGACTCGACCCACAGCGTCACGCGCGCGCCGGGGCCGGCATCAGGAAACGGAGCCCGGGGCTCGGGCCGGGTCATGCCGCTGGTGGGCGCGCGGGCCGTGGCCTTGTTGCCGCGAAGCAGCGCGGTGAGCCTGTCCTTGAGCATCGTCGGGTGCCTGTCGAGAGGGGGGAGCTAACCACAAACCGAAGGAGAGGCCGTACCGGCCGTGGCCGGCGCAGGTTCCTCCACGTGAGGCGGAAACTCCTTTCGGTCACCTTACGAAATCTTGTAGCGGCGCGGCACTGTCGATCTTGCTTTCATGCGGTAGACTACCGCATATCGAATGCTTCGTATTTCATCACAAAATGGGGCGCGGGGACCTCTGATCCGGGTATAGGAATTTGCTGATTAGGAGAGACACCGTGTCGACGCGCCCCCCCGAGTGGGAAACCATCCTGAGTCGGCTGAAGTGTGAACGATTGAAGGTTCTCGCGTCGGATCCGGCGATCGGGCTGGAAGAGTTCGAGCTCACGGCCTATCTGGTCGTGGAGGGGGCAGGGCGCAAGGCCGAGGACACACCCTGGTGGCCGGAGGCCGTCGCAATGCGCGCAAGCGGCAGCAGCCTCCGGGAGATCGCCCGCCGCTTCCAGACGGAGCCGCGGCGCCTCCGCCGGGCGCTCGCCCGTCTGGGTCTCCGGGTCGCGGGCCAGGATCTCGCCGCCGGGCACGGTTCGGCGCGCATCGAAGGGGTGCGTGACCGGCTCGGGGCCGAGCCGGACGCCGTGGTCGCCAAGGCGGCCGGCGTAGCGGTGGAGGCCATCAAGGGCGAGCGTCGGCGCCTCGACCGCGCGCCCTACTTCCAACGCCCACGGGTCCGGCTGACGGCGGACGACGAGGCTTGGATTCGCGGCCCGAAGAAGCTCCCCCGCGATCGGAGTCGGGTCGAGCCTGACGTGCTCCAGGTGGTTCGCAGGCAGTCACGGCCCGACCTCGCGCGCGTCGCGTCCGCCGCTCCGGTGACGCCGTCGGCGCCTCGCCCGCCGGTGGTGCTGCGCGCGACCGAGAGCCCGGTTCGGCCGTCGTTCTTCCGCGACGACAGGTGGGCCGAGATCGAGCGTCTCACCGAGCCCACCGTCAAGCGCGACGGAAACCGCCGGCTGGTGCGCAGCGGCGAGAGCGGTCGCTCCACCACGTCGCAGGGGGATGCCCCCGTCGACGCCGCACCTCCGGCGCCCCTTCCGTCGCTTCCCTCCACGGGGACGCGCCGCCTGGTCACGCCGCAGCGGCCGGTCGGGTCCCCCGTGGCTCCGAATCGGAACCCCTCGGCGTCGGTTTCGGCGTCGGCATCGGCGGTCGCGGTGGTGCTGGCCGAGTCGAGGCCGGCCCCCGCGGCCGGTCCCGCCGAGGTCGCCTGGCGGGTCGAAGTGCCGGGGTGGGCGAACACCTTGACGGTGTACGCGTCCGACATCGCAGGCGCGGCGCTTGCAGCGGTAGGCAAGGTGCCGGCGTCGTTGCTCGCGCGCGCGTCGATCTGGCGCGCCGATCACGCGGCCCCCGGGGCTGACTTCCTATAGGGACAACGCCGACCGCAGGCTGTCCACCAGCTCCTGGTACCGTACCGGGTCTTCGACGTCTTCGACGTGCAGGGCGTAGAGGATGTGGCCGTCGGCGTGGGCGAGCCGATGCACCCGGGCCCGCACCTCCATCGGGGGCTGATCGGGCACGCCGAGGCGGAGCCGAACCACGCCCTGCTCGACGAAGACCAGCGTGAAGTGGGATGGGGTGCTCACCGTCCACTCGGACGCGGAGAGGTCGACCATGCGGGCCTCGCCGTCCATCAGGCTGATCGGGCTCCCGTTGGGGGGGACCGCCTCGAGCACCAGCGCGCCAGCGGCGTGGTCCGCGCGCTGCCACCCATCGAGGAAGCCGAGCAATACGCCGTTCTGGGAGCGATCCGGCACCGGGACGCCGGAGCGCAGGACCGAGGCTTCGAAACGATAGGGGACGCCGTCGATGCGCAGCCAGCATCGGACGTCCACGCCCCCGGCGAGCGGCGTCCCGGCCACGCGGAGGACGAGGCCGCCCCGCTCGACGCGGATCACCAGCGCGCGACGCCAGGCGCCGTGCCGCGGCAGCACTTCGCAGGTGAGGCGTTGCTCAGCGGCCAACGCGAGGAGACGGCGCGGGTCGTCCATGCCGACGGCAGCTATCCCGATCGGACGGTCTCGGGTTGGCTTCGGCGCGATAGGCTGTGTCGTGCGTATCGCTCATGTCACCGATCTCCACGTCGAAGCGGTCCCCCAGCTATCGGAGCTCTTCAACAAGCGGCTCCTCGGGGCAGTGAACCTGTACGCGCTGGGTCGTGCCGCGCACTTCTCGGGAGAGACCCGGAAGGCACTCGTGGATGCGGTCCTCGCGCAGCGTCCGGACGCGGTCATCTGCACGGGGGACCTCACGGCCACGGCCACCGAGGCCGAGTTCCGCGCCGCCGCGGCCCTGTTGGACCCCATCCTCCTCTCGATCCCGTTCACGACGCTCTCGGGGAACCACGACGTCTACACCAGCGAGAGCGTGGGACGGTTCGCCCAGTACTTCGGGAAGTGGGCCAACCAGGGCCGTTTCCCCTACGTGTTTCCCTTGGGGGAGGTCGACTTCGTCGGCGTGGAGACCTGCCGGCCCGACTGGTTGTCCCGCGGGCTCTGCGGCGACGGCCAGCTCGCCATCCTCGACACCGTGCTCGCGGCGTCCACGCGCCCCGCGGTGGTGATGATCCACTACCCGTTGCGGGGGCGGGACGGCAGCCCCTACGGACCGGCCACCCGCGCGCTCTCCGACGCGGCGGCGCTGGAGGCGGTGCTGACGCGCCACCCGCGGGTGCGCGCGGTGGTGCATGGCCACGAACACCACGGCTACCGCACGTCGCTCCCCAACGGCGTGCTGTCCCTGAACCCCGGGGCGTCGGGCTACGCATACCTCCCTGAGCGTCGACGGACCGCGCACTTCAACGTCTACACGTTCGCGGACGACGGCATGGACATGGAGGTCGAGCGCTTCGCCTACGACGGCACCGCGTTCCGTCCCGAGTCCGGCGGCGCGTACGCCTCGGGCGGGTAGCCCGGCCCCGACCACCCAACGGTTCAGGCAACCGGGAGGACGCCGACCTCGTCCAGGCTGTCTCGGCCGAGCACCACCCGCACGTCCTCGTGCACGTACACGATCTCCTCGAACGCCGCGGTGTGCCCGTTGGCGCGGATCTCGGGGCGGATGGCGAACATGCCCTCCATGCGCTGGGGGTTCAGGCGGTGCATCCGGTTCCGGGCCAGGAGCCCGCCGAAGTGGGCGCTGCGGGGGAAGCCGGTGGCCATCGCCGCCGATCGCGGGAGCACCCGGTGCCCGATGGCGCGTTGGTTGGCCAACTCCATCCGTTGGTTCACCGCCCAGGCGCGCGCGAAGATGTAGATCTCCCCGATGGTCTTCCACCGGGAGGCGTACCCGCAGCAACCCCGCAGGCAGTCCCGCGCCACGGTGACCACTTTGGGCTCGGTGGTGGCCCCGAACGCCAGGGTGTAGCCGGCGTCGCCGTAGACCTCGGCGGTTCCGGGGCCGACGTCGACGCGGATGAGGTCCCCCACCGCGAGGGTGCGGCGCGATGAGGGGAAGGGCCACAGGGGCGACCCGTCGCGGCGGATGTGGATCTCGGGGGGGTGGTACCAGGTCGAGAAGCCGTTGGGTTCCAGCCGGGTTTCGGCCAGCTCGAAGACGTCTCGCTCGCTCATCCCCACCTCGAGCCGACCCACGATCTCGGCCACCAGCCGGAAGGCGCGTCGCTGTGCATCATCGAAGGCGCGGATCTCGTCGGGGAGCGCTACGGTCACCGGCGGAGCCTATCGTCGGGGCCCCGCTTAGGGTACGGCGCGCGTGGCGAAACGACTCCAATCCTCGTACAAGGGCCCGGTCCCGTACAGGAGTCGGTAGGTCTGGAACGTGGAGAGGACACGCTTCACGTAGAAACGGGTCTCGCGGAAGGTGATGGTCTCCACGAGGGCGTCGCTCGGCCAGTCGGGGCGCGCGGCCAGCCAGCGATCGGCGTTGCCCTCGCCGGCATTGTACGCGGCCAACGCCAGGGATGAGTTTCCCTTATAGCGGGTGTGGAGATTATTCAGGTACCAGGCACCGATTTTTAGATTCGTCTCTGGCTTCCAGATGTCGGCGCTGCTGTAGGTGATCCCCATCCGGGACGCGCACCCGGAGGCGGTGGTGGGCATGAGCTGCGACAGGCCGCAAGCCCCCGCGAAGCTCTTGATCTTCGGATTGAAGTTCGATTCTTCCCGTACCAGCGCGTGGAAGACCCGTGGGTCCCAGCTGTACCCCGCCGCGGCGACCTGCACCTCCGGCCACCACTGCTCGGGGTAGGCCTGTCGGAGCACCTTGTAGGCGTTGGGCCCCAAGGTGTCGGGGGGGTGATTCTTCAACCAGCCGCGCAGATGGTCGTGGGCGATGAGAAAGTCCCCCGCCGCCGTCTCCAACCCGGTCAGGATGGCCATCTCGGACCCGCCGAGGTTCGCGTCGCCGAAGGTCTGAAGCTCGATCAGGGCGTCGCGGACCAGCCCCACGCGCGCGAGGCCCTGGGCGTTTCGGGCGGCGGGGGCGGCGAGGAAGGTGGACGAGACCTGCCACGGGGCGTCCGGCGCGTCCATGACCGGGCGCTGGATGCTGGCCGCGCGCGTCGGGTCCAGCTGGATCAGGCGCGCATAGGCGAGCGCCCCATAGTAGCTCCAGCCAGCGCGGGCGCTCAGGGCGGCGAG
>JAYVAS010000158.1:0-3299 GCA_043750895.1 Pseudomonadota bacterium | reverse complement strand
CGGAAACAGTAGCGGTGGAACCGCCGCTCCCACCAGGGCAGCGGGCCGGGCGCCATCGTAGGGGTGGCGATCACCGCGAGCGCCCCGCCCAGCGTGGCGGCGATGGCGGCCTGACGCAACACCACGAGGTCGCCGCGGACGTGCACGACCTCGATGCGGTGCCGCCGCAGCGTACGCCAGTCGTCGGGGGCCACCCGCAGCGCGCCGACCCGGGCCGCCGTCGCGACCGCGACCGCGTCGTCACCAATCCAGGCCAGTCGAAGTGCGCTCACCGCCCTCCTCTACCCGAAGCCGGCACCGGACGGAGGGTCAGAGCGTGATCTGGGCCCCGGTGTCCTTCGGGTGCCGTCGGACTTCCACCCCGGGGGGGCGCTCCGCGGACGGGCGCCGGATCCTGGATCCGTCCTCCCGGCGAACATCCAGCATTTGTCTGGAATGTTGTTGTGGGCGCGAACGCGGACACGAGGTTGTTGCCAGAACGCCGCCCACGACATCGTCGCCAAGCACCCGACCCAGGGTACAAGCACCGCGCGGCACCATCCTGCGCCGTGATTCCAACTCCCCTGGAGATCCTATGAAGTCCCTTCTCGCCCTCGCCGTCTTCGGCTTCGTCACCCCCGCGTTCGCCTCCGGCACCTACACCGGCGCTTCGTTCGACGTCACCACCAACGTCGACGGCCTTTGCTTCGTCGTGACCGCCGACGGCGGCAACGTGAACTTCGGCACCTACACCGGCGCCTACGAGATCGAGGCCACCACCTACCTGAACGTGCAGTGCAACGTCGGCACCAACTACGCGCTCACCCTCGACTACGGGCAGCACTTCAACAGCTACTACGGCGGCCGCAACATGTACAACGCGACCTACGGCGGCTACCTCCCCTACTACCTCTACACCGACACCAGCCGCAGCACCCCGTGGGAGTCCGGGGTCTACATGACCTCGGCCGGCTCGGAGAACCACAGCGTCGTCGGCGTCCTCCCCGGCGGCTACTCGGTCTCGTCCATCGGCAGCTACTCCGACACCGTGACCGCCACCCTCACCTGGTAGTTCATCCATGGGGCCGCCGGCCCGGTTGAGCTGGTAGCCGCCCGGCCGAGACGCCGGGCGGTTGCCTATATTTTTGGCACTGTTCCGCGCTCGGATCGTCACCTTTGGTGGCATGCACGGCGCGCGGGGGGTGTTACCCACCTGCTGGTCCCAATCCGGAGCTACCCTGACCTTCCTTCGTCCTGCCCTCGTCGGACTCCTGGCCTGTCCCGCCGGGGCGTGGGCCGGCTCTGTGTCTACCACCGTGGAGGTGCAGGTACGGGTGGAGCAGGTCTGGGCCCTCCCGCCGGCGCTGCCGGGCCGGGTCGGGGTGGAGCCGGCGGGGTCCCCAGCCTCGATCGGCGCCGCCGCGACGACCCCCGTCGAGCCGCGGGGCGGGTGGCTCCGTTTCGACGCGCCGCGCGCGCGCGACCTCGACGGGGTCGAGACCATCCTCGTCACCACCATCTTCTGATCCCCCCGCAGCAGGATTCCATGCACGGCCTGAAAGTGGCATTCCTCACCTCCCTGGTCGCTCTCGCGCTTCCGGCCCACGCCGGGAACTACAGCGTGAGCCCGACGCGGGTGGACCTCTCCCCGAAGGCCACCACCGACGTCATCACCCTCACCAACCAGGCGGACACCCCGGTCCGCATGGAGGTGGCCGTCAAGGCCTGGAGCCAGATGCTGACCGACAACATGGTCCTGACCGACACCACCGATCTCGTCGTGTTCCCCACGCTGATCGAGCTGGGGCCCAAGGAGGCGCGGCAGCTTCGGGTGGGCACCGCCGTGCCCTTCGGCGCCACCGAGGCCACCTACCGGATCCTGATCACCGAGCTGCCGGCGCTGAACACCGACGGGTCGGTGGGCCTCCAGATGTTGTCCCGCGCCAACATCCCCGTCTTCCTCGCCCCCCCGAAGCGCACGCCGGCGGGCGCGTTCGCGGGCGCGGCGATGGTGGGCGGAGCGCTCGAGGTCACCGCCATCAACCAGGGGAATGTCTTCTTCACCGTCAAGGAGGTGCGCGCCGAGGGCACCCGGACGGACGGCAAGAAGTTCGCCACCAAGGTGGATGGTTGGTACCTCCTCCCCGGCGCCAGCCTGAAGTACACCCTGGAGGTCACGAAGGAGGACTGCCCGCTCCTCACCGCGGTGAACGTGGAGATCGTCACCACCGAGGGCACCTATTCGGGGAAGGCGCCCGTCTCCCCGGGGCAGTGCACCCCGGTTGCCGCCCCCGCCGCCGCGAGCGGCGGACGGTAGGGGCCGATCAGTAGATGAGGGTGACGAGGATGGTATCCCGGTACGCGCCGACCGGGACGTTCTGGCCAGCGGCGAGCTCGCCGTAGACCGGGATGAAGAAGCGCTTGCGGAGCCATGCGGGATGGCCGGGGCGGAGGCGCCAGACCGCGCCGCCCGTGCTGTCCCCCCACACCAGCGAGCGGGCGGCGTCCCGGTAGAGATTGTACCGCAGGGTGGCGGTCCCGGCGACCTCCCCGAGCGCCCGGCGGGTGGGGCTGCCGGCGTCTCCCCCCGAGAGCTGGATTTGCACCGTCTCGGGCCGGCGGACGCGCTCACAGTCCAACAACAGCCGGCCCGTGCTTTGGGTGGGCGACGGGTTCGATGGGTCGTACGTCCCAAATGACACGGGCGTGATCCCGGTGAACGAGCAGGTGATCGCCCACGCCGGCGCGGCGAGGGTGAGCAGGGTGAGGCTGACGAGGAGTCTAACCATTCTGTCAATCCTGGAGTGGGGTGCAAGGGACTTCGCCCAATTGGACCACCGGCGCGTCCGAGGCCACCACCGAGAGCATACCGTCGCAGGTGCCCCCTGGGTAGAGCGCCTGGACGGGCCACCGCCCCTCGGGGACGTCGGCGAACTCGAACGCCGCGCCGCTGCCGATCGGCGAGGTGAGCACCGCGCCGTTCGCGGTGAGGGTCAGGCGCCCGTAGGCGGGATTGGTGCCAGGAACAAGCAACGTTCCGCGCACGAACACGCGTCGGGAACCAAGGAGCCGCACCACCGAACCGCCGCGCTCGGGAGGGGCGACGAGCCGCTCGGTCTCGGAGACGTCGTAGCCGAGGGGGACGTCCAGCGGGTCGACCCCGACCTGGTTCGCGTAGTACGGCATGAGCCCCGGCACGAGCAGGTCCCCGCGCCGGTCGGTGGTGCCTACCTCGTTGTGGTTGAGCGAGACCCGGACCCCCGCCATGTCGGGGAGGTCGACGAGCGCGAAGCTGCCCTCGATCGGCTCGGTCGCGTAGA
>JAYVAS010000157.1:0-7074 GCA_043750895.1 Pseudomonadota bacterium | reverse complement strand
CCACCGAGCGAGCGGCCGTACTCGGCGTCCATCCCGCCGGTGACCACCTGCACCTCTTCGATGGCGTCGTAGTTGAGGTTGGTCGAGAAGGTGCCGGTGATGGGGTCGGTGTTGTTGACCCCGTCCAGGTAGAACTGGTTCGACTGGTCGAAGGAGCCACGGACGTTCGCGTTGCCGGAGCCGACGACGCCGGGGGCGAAGCCGGTGAGGCTCTGGTAGTCGCGACCCGCGTTGGGGATGTCGCGCATCGACTCGCGCGTCAGCACCGCGCCGGAGGAGACCTTCGAGATGTCCACCGCGGGACGCGTCTCCTCCACGATGACGGTCTCGCCGCCGATCGCGAGCTTCATGCGGATGTCGAGGGTGACCGCGCGCTGCGAGACCACCAGGAGACCGGTGGCCTTGTAAGAGAGGAAGTTGTCCTTCGTCCCGGTGACCATGTACTCGCCCGGCGGGAGGGCCGGGAAGCGGTAGTTGCCGTCGGCGTCCGAGGTGGCCACGACGGAGCCCATCAGGTTGGGGCCGGAAACCGTGACCGCAACGCCGGGAATCGCCCCCCCTTCGGCGTCGGTCACGGTGCCGCGAAGCTGGCCCGTGGTCTCCGCCGCCTGGACGGTCGCAACAGAAAGCGCGAGGTGAAACAACAGACTAAACGGCACGCCTGGCCTCCCGGATCACGCCGTCACTAACCGTCACAAAGCCGTTTCGCAAAAGGATTGGACGTTTGAACATCACCACCTGGAACGTCAACTCCATCCGCGCGCGCCTCGATCGCACGCTCGAATGGGTGGACGAGCACCATCCGGACGTCCTGTGCATGCAGGAGTTGAAGTGCCAGGAGGCGGAGTTCCCGGCCGAACCCTTCCGCGCCCGCGGCTACCACCTGGCCATCCACGGACAGAAGAGCTGGAACGGGGTCGCCATCGCCTCGCGCCTGCCGATCGAGCAGGTGGAGGTGGGCGTTCCGTGGGGGGAGGACGCCCGCGGCATCGCCGCGGTGATCGGCGGCATCCGGATCGTGGACCTCTACGTCGTCAACGGCGGCGAGCTGAACTCCGACAAGTACGTCTACAAGCTGCGCTGGCTCGACGAGCTCCTCGCGTGGACGGCAGCCCGGCGTGGCGGCCCGATGGTGATCTGCGGCGACTACAACATCGCCCCCGCCGACCTCGACGTGTACGATCCGATCTCGCTCGCCGGGGACACGCTGCTCTCTCCCCCCGAGCGGGAACGCTTCCAGGCGCTGCTCGCGCTCGGCTTCACCGACGCCTACCGCGTCTTCCACCCCGAGCAGACCTTCACGTGGTGGGACTACCGCGGCAACGGCTTCGCCTTGAACCGCGGCATGCGCATCGACCACCACCTCGTCTCCGCCGACATCGCGGCGCGCATGGTGGAGGTCTCGGTGGACCGCGAGGCGCGCGGCCGCACCGGGGCGACGGACCACGCGCCCGTCACCCTGCACCTCCTCGACTGACGTCAGAGCAGGACCACCATCGCGCCCACGCGCAGCTGCGCGTAGAGCTTCGCGACATCGGCCGGCTGGAACACGATGCAGCCCCACGAGAGGTGCCGCGACCCGTCGAGCGGCCAGTCGAAGGCCCAGCCGTGGAGGCCGATGCCGCTCCCCAACACGGTGTCCTGGCGCGTGAGCGCGCGCCGCGCCCAGGCCTCCCGGACGTCGGCCACCACGTCGGCGCCGACCCACCCGTTCGCGGCCCCGTACGCCGCGTCCCACGGGTTCGGGTAGTCGAGCTTGATCCAGTGCCCGCCGTAGTAGGCCCCCACGGGCCCGGTGAACGGCCCGCGGGACATCGAGACCACGTGGTACATCCCCTTCGGGGTCCGATTGTCGCCGCGCCGCCGCTTCTGCCCCTCCGCCTGGCCGAAGCTGACCGGGTAGCGCGCCACCTCGACCCCGCGCCGGTACAGGCGGGCCTCGTAGGCCGCGTGGCTGATGAGCAGCAGCTCCGGCTCGTTCGCGGGTACCGGGAGGGAGCCCCGCTCCGCCACGAACCCGGCCGGATCCACGGTCCCCCCGTCCACGCGGAAGGAGACCACCGGCCGACCGGTCCCCAGGGGCTGCCGCGCCGAGACCGGATCCCCTGGCGCCACGCTACCCGGCGTGATCCCCGTGTAGCGGACCACCACCCGCCGCGGCTCGTGGTTCTCGTACCAGACGTGCTCCACCTCGATCACGTCCTGGGTGACCAGCGCCACCCGCCCCGCCGCCGCCGCATCGGCGACGGGGACGTGAAAGCCCGCGGCGACGGGGACGGGGACGTCGAGCCAATCGGTGAAGGGGTCAGCCCCGGCGAGCGCGGCGGCGAGCAGCAGCATCAGGGCGTCTGACTCCGGGGTCGCCGTTCGGTTCCCGCTACGCGGCGCGCCCCGCCCGGATGTCGGCGGCGAGGTCCTTGGTGGCCCGGGTCACGGTGATCTCGATGTCCCGCACCAGCGCGAGCTGCCAGGCGTCGTAGGAGTCGCACACCCCGACCCACAGCTTGGGCTGCGACGCGGCGCCGTCCAGGCTCTTACGGAGCACCGCCTGGGACGCAGCGCAGGCGCGGGCGATCTCGGGGCCCGACGCGAGGAACCGATCCTTGGAGGCCTCGGGATCGGCGCACAGCGCGAAGAGCGGCTCGAGGTAGGCGGCCGTCTTGCCCCAACCCTCGAAGGCGCGGTCCCCCAGGCCATCGACCAGCCCCACGAGGGGATTGGTGGCGGCGGCGAGGGCGTTGGCCTGGACGCCGGCCGCGAATCCCTGGGACATCGCCCCCGAGCACTTCTTGTGGAGGTCCTGGAAGGGGGAGAGGGTGGGCACCAACGCGTCGCTGAAACGCTCGACGAACTCCTTGTCCTTCTCGTGACCCCGAACCACCCGTCCGACCTCGGCAGCGCCGACCTCCCAGGTCTGGACGACGGCCGCGCCCACCTTCTGGGTGTAGTTGTCCACCTGCTCCACCAGCTCGTTCCAGTCTTCCTCGTAGCTGGCGGGAAAGCTGGGCCCGATCCCCGCGCCGCGCGCCTGCCCGCCGGCCCCGGCGAGCCGGGAGAGGCGGTTCTTCACTCGAGACAGCAGCCCAAGGCGCTCCGACATCGACACCCTCGTTTTTACGCGCGTGAACGTAGCCATCGGCGGGAGACCGCGCAGACGTTAATTGGTAAGCGATGCCCACCAACCCATCGGATGTCCCGCCGGCCCCGGCCGGGTCGGCGCCGGACCCCGGGCGTCCGCGACCGCTCGCGCTGAAGGGCGTTCGCGGGGAGGAGAGCGACGGGCGGGCCACGATCTCCGTCCGCCCGCCCGACTCCCCCAGCATCAGCCTGGGCGGCGATCCGAACCGCACCCGGGTGGCCATGCCGGCGCCCGCGCGCTTTCAGCCGAAGGAGCCCCGAACCTGGGACGAGGCGGGGCTGGAGCCCTCGCTCATCGAGCAGATCCTCTGCCGGTACCTGATGCAGAACGGGAGCGACTCGGGGCGCAACATCGCCAACGAGGTGTGCCTCGCCGCCGCGCTCACCAAGGAGCTGCTCGAGGGGATGCGGCAGCAGAAGATCGTGCAGCACCGCGGCTCCACCCAGATGGGCGACTTCATCTACGAGCTCACGGACGCGGGGCGGGATCGGGGTATCGAGCTCCGGCGTCAGTGCAGCTATGTCGGCCCCGCGCCGGTTCCGCTCGACCAGTACCTCCTGTCGGTGAAAGAACAGACGTTGATGCACCGCCGTCCGACGCCGGAGGACCTCCGCGCGGCGTTCGCGGATCTGGTCATGCCGGACTCCATCGTGGAGCAGCTCGGTCCGGCCGTCTCGTCGGGGCGCGCCATCTTCCTCCACGGAGAGCCGGGGAACGGCAAGACCAGCATCGCCGAGCGCATCACCCGGTGCTTCGGGGACCACATCTGGATCCCCCACACGCTCCTCATCGACGGCCACCTCATCAAGCTCTACGACCCGGCCACCCACGAGACCGTGGCCGCCGACTTCCGGCCCCTCACCGCCGCGGAGCGCCTCGACCGCCGGTGGCTCCGGATCAAGCGCCCCACCGTGGTCGCCGGCGGCGAGCTCACGCTGGACATGCTGGACTTCCAGCTCCACCCGTCGGCGAACATCTGCGAAGCGCCGCTGCAACTGAAGGCCAACTGCGGGACGCTGGTCATCGACGACTTCGGCCGGCAGCGCATCGAGCCCCAGGTCCTGCTCAACCGGTGGATCTTCCCGCTCGAACGCCGCATGGACTTCCTCCGTCTCCCCGACGGGCGAAAGGTGACCATGCCCTTCGACCCGCTGCTGGTGTTCTCCACGAACCTGGACCCCTCCACGCTGGTGGACGAGGCCTTCTTACGGCGTATCCCCTACAAGATCCTGGTCCACGACCCGACCGAGGCCGAGTATCGGCAGATCCTGGAGCAGACGGCGGAGAAGCTCGGGGTCGAGATACCGGCGGGCTCGGTGGACCACCTGTTGAACCGGGCCTACAAGCAGGCCGGGCGGGCCATGCGCTTCTGCCACCCCCGCGATCTCCTCCAGCAGGTTCTCCACGCGGCCGCGTTCGAGCGGCGGCCCGCCATCGCCACCCCGCAGGCCTGGAACCGCGCGCTCTCGAACTACTTCGGCGCCCTGTGAGCGCACCCGGCCGACGGGTGCCCGTGCTGGTGGTCTCAGGGTTTCTCGGGAGCGGAAAGACCACCCTCGTTCGCCGCCTGCTGGCCGACGCCCAGGCCACCGGGGTCCGCACCGCCGTCATCTCCAACGAGTTCGGGGAGCTGGGCATCGATGAAGCCCTGCTCGGCGGAGGAAGGGAAGAGTTCGTCGAGCTCGCGGGCGGCTGTGTGTGCTGCCGGCTCTCGGACGAGCTGGTCGAGACCCTCCAGCGCCTCGAGGACACCGTCCGCCCCGACCGCATCGTGATCGAGACCAGCGGCGTCGCGCTCCCCTTCGACACCCAGCTCAACCTCTACCGGCCCCCCGTGAACGCCTGGATCGGCGATGAAGCGTGCGTCGTGGTGGTGAACGCCGCGCAGGTCGCCGCCGGCGAGGAACTGGAGGACACCTTCGTCACGCAGGTGGAGTCCGCGGATCTGCTCCTGCTCAACAAGGTGGACCTCGTCGACGACCCGGACGCCATCGAGGCCCGCGTACGCGCGCTCAACGCCGAGGCCCCGCTGATCCGGGCCTCCTTCGGGGACGTCGCGCCCGCTCTCCTGTTCCCGACCGGCCCGCGCGAGCGTCCCACGGAGGCCCCGCCCCACACCCACGAAGACTTCGAGTCCATCGAGCTGGCCGTCCCCGACGGCCTCAGCCCGGTGGCGGCGGACCAGTGGATCGGGGCGCGCGCCGGCTACCGCACCAAGGGCTTCGTGCGCACCACCGAGGGGGTGCGGGTGGTGCAGGGCGTCGGTCGGCGCCTCGAGCTGGTGGAGGCCCCGGATCTGGTGATCCCGCCGGGCCTCCTGAACCGGGTGGTGGTGATTCGGCGCCGATCGGCGGAGCGCCACCGACACGATTGAAGGACGCCCCGCCGGGCGGATGCCGTGTTCCTCCCGCCCGACCTCCGGCTTGCATCGTTCCTGCACGCATCCTCCGCGGAACTGCCCGGAACCGCGGCGCTCGGCGCTGGTCCCAAGGGGTGGAGATTCCCCCCATGTGGCCACTGCTGCTCCTCGCCTGCAACCTCGGTTCCCTCACGACCATCGCGGGTACGCCCGCCCCCACGGGCCCCCCGGAGGGGACCCTGCTCGGTCCCGACCCCGCGCTGGCGCTCCCGGCGATCGAGGGCGACCGATACGTCCTCGGCACCCGGGTCGTCCACGGCACCCTCGCGGTGTGGCCGATCCTCGATGCGAAGCCCACCACGACCGGCAGCTACACGCTGCTCGCCGAGGGCCTCGCCGCGGGGACGGTCACCGTCACCGAGAAGGACGGCGGCACCGTGCCCAACCTCACCGTCACCAACAAGGGAGGCCGTCCGTTGTTCCTCGCTGCTGGCGACGTCGTGACCGGCGGTCGGCAGGACCGGGTCATCGTCGCGGATCTGGTCATCAACGCCGGGGCGACCGAATCGGTGGCGGTGAACTGCGTCGAGCACGGCCGGTGGAGCGGCGGGCAGACCTTCGGCTACGGCGGCAAGGCCGAGTACGCGCTCAAGGAGACGGTGGAGGTCGACAAGGACCAGGGACAGACCTGGGCCAAGGTGGCCGAACTGAACGGCGCCAAGGAGCAGAACCTCCGCGCGATGGGCTACCACGACTCCGACCTGGCGCCGTCGACCGGCACCTACCGCGCCTCGATGGAGGCCGAGCGGGTGCGGGAGCGCGCCATCCCCTACCAGGCCGCCGCCGAGCAGGCGCTGACCGGCGACAAGGTGGTGGGCCTGGTTGTCGCGCTGGAAGGGCGGGTGATCGGCGCCGAGCTGTTCGGTTCGCCCGCGCTGCTCCGCCAGAGCCGGACCGCCATCGCGCGGAGCGTCGCCCTGGACGCCGTGTCCCGCGGGACCACCCCCAGCACGCCCCCTCCCGACGCTGAAGCCACCGCGTTCCTCGCCGATGCACTCCGGGCGAAGCCCGCCGAGGCCACCGCCACTCCGGTCGGGACGCGGGTAGGGACCGACGGAGACCAGACCCACGGCTACGATCTGCGTGAGGCCGACGGGGACATCGTGCACAAGAGCAGCTACCGGAAGTGACGGGCGAGGGGACATCGACATCGGGGGGGGCATCGACCGATCAGACTCGGAAGATCTCCCCCCGAATCCGGGCCCGTTGCAGCTTCCCGAGCGCGTTTCGCGGCAGCGCGTCGACGAAGGCCCAGCGGCGCGGGCGTTTGAGCCCCGAAAGCCCGGCCGCCGCCGCCTCGAGCGCCGACAACGCGACCTCGCCCACGACCGCCGCCGCGACGACCTCGCCGAGGTCGGTATCGGGGAGGCCGCACACCCCCACCTCGCGCACCCCGGGCACTGACGCGAGGGCTGCTTCCACCTCGGCCGGCGACACGTTCACCCCGCCCACGATGACGAGGTCCTTCTGTCGGCCCACGATGCGCAGGTAGCCCGCGTCGTCCTGCTCCCCGGCG
>JAYVAS010000156.1:0-2475 GCA_043750895.1 Pseudomonadota bacterium | reverse complement strand
ATCACCTCGTAGGGCTCCCCGAGGGTGCCGAGCACCTCCGCCAGCTCGCCGTGCAGCTCCACGAGGGACTCGGCCTCGTTGTAGACCGGGACCACGATCGAGAGCGAAGGGGCGGCGTCAGGGAGCATCGGGTCCGGGGAGACGGAGGTACACGTCGAAGCGGGTCACCGCCGTGGGCGCCCCATAACGAGCCGCGACGAAGGCGCGGAGCGCGTCGAAGCGAAGGAACAGCGCCCGCGAGTCGTCCTTGGTACCGGTGACCCCGAAGGTCGCGTCCTTGGACGCCACGACGAAGGCCGCGGGGGGATCTGCGGTGAGGGCGGCGAGCAGCTCGGCCTCGTAGGCGGGGTTCCCCCAGGAGACGGCGAAGGGGTAGTTGTAGAGGAAGCGGGAGACGGTGAGGCGTTCGGCGGCGAAGTTCACCAGCGGCTCGAAGCCCCACAGGAACACCCGATCCTCGGGGCCCGTCACCTGGCGGAGGTGGGCCACCAGCGCCAGATCGTCCGCCATCGAGAAGCTGTTCTGGTGGTACGGCCCCCGCTTCCACTCCTGGAGCAGGGTGCGCTGGCCGCTCACGACGCCGAAGAGGCGCTGGTACTGACCGGGGAGGCGCGACACCGAGACCATGCCCACGGCGAGCACGACCGCCAGCGCCCCGGCGAGCCACCGCCCGCCGACGCGGCTGGTCACCGCCTCGACCACCCCGACCATGCCCACCGCCGCGACCGCCGCCATCGGCGGGAATGCGTACAGGTAGTGGTAGGTGAAGAGCTTGCCCTGGCTCACGCAGGAGATCAGGCCGGCCAGGCACCAGGCCAGGAGCACCGCCGACCCCCGCGCGCGCACCCGAGCCACGAGGAACAGCAGGCCGACGTAGAACCACGGCCCCGTCGCGCGGATCCCCGCGTGCTGGACGAGCTGCGAGGCCATCCGCACCGTGCCGTCCCCCCACCCGTAGTGGCGGGACTCGGAGACGTAGCTGGTCACCACCGCGGACTGGGTCTCGCGGAAGCTCTCCCAGGATCCGGCGGCCACCAGCCACCCGACCATCCCCGCCACCACCAGCGCGGCCCCGACCCCGACCAGCGCCGCCGCTCCGACGCGCCGCCGCCAGTCCGGCAGGCCTAAAATGACCACGCCGAGGGGGAGGGCGGCGATCCCCGCCGTGTACTTGAAGACGATCGCGACGCCGAGACCGAGCCCGGCAGCGAAGAACAGCGCCGGCCAGCGGGGGTGCGGCGACGCCGACGCGGCACGCAGGCCAAGCCAGAGGGCGACCAGGACGGGGAGCGTCATCCAGCCGTCGGTCTGGGCCGTCGTCCACCAGGTCATCTGCGCGTACGTGAACGCCCACAGCCACCCGGCCACCACCGCCCGAGCGCGTCCGAAGCCCAACCGCGCCACCACCTCGGTGAGCAGCAGCGCCGTGGCCGCGGTCCACAGCAGGTCCAGCACCCGCACCGAGGTCATCGCGTGGCCGAAGCCGAGCGCGAGCGCGTGCACCAGCACCGTGCCCGGCGGCTTGAACACGTAGACGTCGCGGTACAGGGAGGCCCCTTCGAGCCAGGCCCAGGCCGCGTAGGCGTAGTTCCCCTGGTCGCGCCCGAAGGGGTAGATCAGGAACACCGTCCCCAACGCCAACGCGACCAACACCACGCCGATCCGATCGCGCGTACGGAGCGGGGCCGGCGCCGCAGCGGAAGGAGGGATGGCGGCGTTCACGGCAGCTCGTCGGCGGGTTGGCCGACGTTGTAATAGACCGGCAGACGATGGCCTACATCCACCCGATCATCGGTCTGCTGGCGGTCTCGCTGCTGCTTTGGGTGGCGTCTCGTGGGCTCCGGGCCCGGCAGCGCCGCCCCGACGCCTCCGCGGCCCGCGCCACCCATCGACGCCTCGCGCCCGTGGCCCTCCTCGTCGCCCTCGGCACCGCGCTGGCCGGGACCGGTTCGGCGTGGTTCTTCCGAAAGGACCTCGGGGTGGCCACGACCTGGCATTTCCGGGTGAGCTGGGCCGTGGTCGGGCTGCTGGTCACGGCCTGGCTGCTCTCGCGGCGCTTCCCGACCGCGCCGAACGCCCGCCAGGCGCACGCCCTCGTGGGGATCGCCGCCGCGCTGGGCGCCCTGATCGGGCTGCTCCTCGGCCTCGGCATCCTCCCCGCTTGAAGGAGCGGAGGGCCGCGGCCCCTACGGCACCGTGAAGTTCAAGCGGAGCCAGGCCTCCCCGAGGTTCCGGCACTGGGTCGTCCACCAGATCCACTGCGCGCCCTGGTCGTAGAAGGGCTGCGGGTAGCTGCCCCAGAGCGAGGTGTCCGAACAGACCTGGGGCACGTTCCACCCGGAGTCGTCGAAGCCCACGTCCGTCCAGTCCGACGGCGGCGCCGAGTCCACCATCGTCCAGTTCGTGGGCTCGCTCACGAAGCGCACCACGTCCTCCACCCAGACCACGGCGATCACGCCCGACACCGCCGCCGCC
>JAYVAS010000155.1:0-9980 GCA_043750895.1 Pseudomonadota bacterium | reverse complement strand
TGCCCCCGTCCTGCGCGAGCAGCGTGGCGGTGCTGCCGCCGGAGATCTCCACCCGATGGAGCGCCAGGTCCGCATCTTCCGCATCGAGGGCCCCGCCCTCGGAGGCGTCGGCGCCGAACCCACGGAGCGTGAGGTCCGACAGGCTCAACGCATGCCCGATCACCCGCACCGCCGGGCCCGTCGACGAGAACAGGGTGGTCGCCGCGCTGCCGACGCCGATGATCGAGAGGTCCTTGTCGTAGACGTAGGCCCCGCCCCAGACCCCCTCGCACACGGTCACCACCCCCCCGTCGGCGGCGCCGTCCACCGCGTCCTGAACCGAGGTGTAGGGCGCCATCCCGTCGTCGCAGACGGTGTAGGGCGCTGGGTCGGCGTCGGCGTCGGTGTCGGTGTCCGCGTCGGAGTCCCCGTCGGCATCGGCGTCGCTGTCCGCGTCACTGTCGGCATCGGCGTCGGCGTCGCTGTCCGCGTCGGCGTCGGCCTCCTCGTCGACCTCGACACAGAGCCCGTCGGCGTTCTTCTCGAACCCGTCGGGGCAATCGGCGTCGGTGCAGGCAAGGAGTCCGGAGAGGCCGGCGATCACGACTTGTGTAGGCAGGAGGCGCATTCCCCCACCATACTCCGCCCGGCCTCCGCCCGCGCGGTTGCCCCCGTCGCTCGCCCGTGTGAAACCGCCGGAGTTCGAGAGCGCTCCATGTCCAGCTTCCTCCTGCCCCTCCTGCTCGCCTGCCAGACGCCGACCCCGACCGTCATGACCAGCAGCGGCGCGGTGGTGGCCGGGGACACCTTCGAGGCCCGCGCCGAGGCCGCTTGGGCCCGGGTCGGCGCGGTCACCATCAGCGAGCCCGGAACCGCCTGGCTGGCGAAGGTGAACACCCCGATCCTCGTGGACGTCCCGGAGAAGCTGACCGGCCTCCCCGAGGGGACCAAGGTCCTCGACCTCCGCGCCGACCCCGCCATCAAGGCGGCCCTCATGGGCTCCGACGAGAAGGCGGCGGCCGACCTGATCCGGGCCACCGGCGCGCGGGCCATCGTGGTCCACACCGACCCCCGTCCGTCGATGGACCGCGGCTCGGCCGTGCTCTCCCACCTCTACCACCACGATGAGCTGGCCTACTTCCAGCTCGCCCGCGTCGAGAACGGGGCGCTCGTCTACCTCGTCACCGACGGGAAGCTGGCCTTCCCCGCCGAGGTGGCCGGTCCCGCCATCCAGTGGGTGCGCGAGAGCCTGGCGGGAAAGAAGCCCGCGGCCTTCCCGCCCGTCAAGCCGGAGCGGAGCGACTGGCAGATCGTGACCTCGATCCGCAGGAACGGGCAGGAGCTGGCGGTTTCGCTCTCCACCTGCACCACCCTCGACCGCTGCCTGACCGAGGCCGTCACCGAGTTGGAAGCCTACCACCGGCGGAACAAGGAGGTCCTCGGCCTCCCCAAGTTGATGGACGACATGGACAACATCGTCCTCGAGATGCATCGCATCACCGAGCGCGCGGCGGTGGTACCGCGGGACGAAGCAAGCCTGAAGGACCTCTGGGAGATGGGCATGGACGGCGACATCCTCCTCGACAAGGTCACCGACGAGGAGAAGAAGACCGGGAAGAAGGGCCAGAGCGCGGTGTGGCCGGGCTCGGTGGCGGTGAACCGCTCCTACACCGGGGCCGAGCAGTTCCTGAAGGCGATGGCGCGAGAGTTCCGGTGGGACAGCGTCCGCCCCTGGCGTGACGAAGGCGTCGACCTCTTCCTGATCCGGACCACCCACTGGCTCGAGCGCCCCGAGGGCGGGATCGTGCCGCTCTACCGCGCCGTGCCGCCCGTCCCGATGGACCTGGTGAACCTGCGCACGGTGCGGGACTCGATCATCCTCTCGGGCGAGTGGTACCTCGCCAACCTGAAGCCGGACGGCCTGGTCACCTACAAGTTCTGGCCGGAGGAAAATCGTTACTCCAACGAGTACAACCACGTGCGCCACACGCTGGCCACCTGGAACCTCTGGCAGGCGTGGACCCTGGATCCCCGGCCCGAGTTCCTCGAGGGCGCCCAGCGCGCCTCGGCCTGGACGATGCAGTCGCTGGTGATCCGCGATGGCACCAACCTCCCCGAATGGGAACGGAAGAAGGTGGACGCCTCGCCGATGCGAGACGAGATTCTCTCCAAGGGGATGGCCTACTACACCTTCGCGAACAACACCAAGCTGGGAAGCGTGGTCGTCGATTTGTTGGGCCTGCTCGAGGTCGCCAAGTCCACCAACGACCACTCGAAGGACGAGCTCTTCCGGCAGTTCGGTCGGTACGTGCTGTTCTCCCTCCAGGCCGACGGCTCCTGGGATGCCTACCACGTGCCGCCCGGACACCCCGCCGACGACGACAAGAACGACATCGTGCCCGGTGAGGCGGCGCTGGCGCTGGTCAACCTCTACGAGTACTTCAACGACGAGCAGTACCTCGACCCGCTCCCCAAGTTCTTCTCCTACTACGAGAAGTGGTTCGACACGCGCGCTGCCCGCAAGAAGTTGAACATGCCGTGGCCCGCCTTCATCTACAACAACGACGACCGTTTGGACCTCGTCCAGTTCGGCCCGTGGTCGGTCATGGCGGCGGCCGCGTATACCCGGGTGCGCCCGGAGGCGACCGACATCGCGGACTTCGAGTTCCGGGTGGCACGTTGGATGATCGAGTCCTACGGGTACACCTCCGAGCGGACGCCCTACCCCGACTACATCGGCGGGTACTACAAGTTCGAGGGGGAGCTCCCCGCCATGCAGGCGTTCTGCTACGGAGAAGGCACCGCGGCAGCGTACGACATGGCGCTCCGCATGCGGCCCTCGGAGGCCGCCTATTTCGAGAAGGCCACCCGGGAGACGGTGCGGTTCGGGATGATGATGCAACACAACGGCATCTCCTCCTACCCCTACACCCGTGCCAGTGAAATCGAGGGCGGGACCAAGTACGCGATGAACGAACCCAAGGTTCGCATCGACTACGTCTACCACGCCCAGAGTACGCTCTATCAGTGGCTCATGGCTGCCCAGACCGACCCGAACCTGCCGGCGATCGCCAAAGCCGAGCCCACGCCGGCGATGGCCGAGCTGCTGGAGAAGATGGACTACCCCAGCTTCCGCAAGCCCGGCGCCCCGGTCCGCACCAGCGTGCCGCCCGACGCGTCCATGAAGCCGCAGTTCACCGTGATCGAGGACGCCGAAGGCGGCGAATAGGCGCCCTGCCGTCGCTACCGAGCCTCGTCGAGCTTGCCCTTGACGAAGTTCGCGGCCATCTTTCCGTACCACTTGGGTTGGAACACCATGGTGGTGCGCACGCACGTCTCGAAGGTGCAGAAACAGCCGGTGTCCTTGATGTGCTTCCGGTGGGTGGCGGCCGCGTCGTTGTTCCACAACGCGAGCAGGTCGTAGTCGACGTCGCGGAGGTTGCCATACACGGTGTCGAGGATCTCGCAGGGCCGCACGTCCCCCTTCTCGGACACAATGGCGGTCAGGGTGCCCGCCTGGCAGTTGCCCATCACCCGCTTGCCCTGGTGGTGCTCGGCGATGATGTCGCGTTCGACCTGCACCCGCTGGGCGAGGAGCTGCTTGAAGGTGGAGTCACCCGCCTTCTTCATCTCCTGAGCCTGGAGCAGCGTGGTCGCCTGCCGGTACTTCTCGATGTCCACCGCGCCCCAGAACTTGTCTTCGATGGTGGCGCGCCGCACCAACACCATGTCGAAGTGGGGGTTGCCCAGCTCCTGGGTGACGTACTTCCAGGTCCCCTCGAACCAATCCTGGGTGACCTTGGAGAAGGTGTAGTTGAACCGGATCCGCAGGCCGTTGTTCACGTCCTGGATGGGCTTGAGGGCGCGGTAGGTGCGCATCAGGCGGTCGAAGGCCCCCTTGCCACGAATCTCGTCGTGCTGGGCGCCGACACCGTCGATCGACAGCTGAATCTCGAGGATGAGGTCGGGACGGGTGGTGATCAATGACTCGACGAGGTCGACGATGCGCTCGGTGTGGTAGCCCGAGGTGGGGATCGTGATCTGGCGCGCGGCCGACTGGTTCTCGTAGAACAGGCGCGCGATGTCCTTGAGGTCGGGCCGGAGGAAGGGCTCGCCACCGGTGATGATGAGCTTGGGGAAGCTCGGGGACTGGGAGGTGAAGCGGTCCCACTCGTCGAGGGTGAACTCCTCGTCGAAGTTCCCGTTCTTGAGTTCCTCCCGGTAGAAGCAGTGGCCGCAGTTCAGCCCGCAGCGCGCGGTCACGAACACGGTGAGGAAGATGGGGCGCTTGAGGAACACCTTGCTCTCGATGCCCTGGCGCGCATAGCGGGCGGCGTAACGGGCGAGAGGCGGCTCACGGACGACGGTCATGCGGGCTCCGGCGCGGCGGTGGACGCACGCGCGAGGCGGGCCGCGCTGGCGGCCATGCCGAGTAGATAAGCGAATCCCTCTGCGGACGAGAGGGCGATCGACGCCGCGCCCGCCACGGGACCGCGACGCCGGGCGACGAACGCGGCAAACGGAAGGTTGACGGCGATGAACCCCAGGGCCGGCACCGGCGCGAGGGGCGGGACGAGGACGCTGGCCACGGAGAGGGCCGCGAACGCGGTGTTGAGCGGGTAGCGCAGCGCGAGCACGGCGTTGGCCGGCTTCGCGTTGCCCTCGGCGCGGTGGTGCCGCATCGAGCGGACGTAGAACCACCCGATGTTGAAGCGGTGTTTGAGCAACCCCGCGAGGTCCACCTCCTTGAGATGGCGCCCCTGCGCGTCGCGCAGCAACCGGATGGACCCGGAGGGGAGCAGGAAGCGGGTGTTCACGTCGTCGGCGTAGCGCGAGTAGAAGCGCTCGTCCCACCCGCCCATCTGTTCGAGGGTGCGCCGACGCAGCACGCACAGGCCGGTGAAGGCCGATGCGACCCGCTCGCCGTGGGCGCGGTGCTGGTAGTGGATGGAGAGGTTGGTGAAGTCCGAGACGAAGGCGTCGTAGGGCTCGACCGCGAAAATGCCGTTGACACCGAGGGTGTCGGGCTCGGCCGCGAGCACCGCGACCATGGCCGCCAGGGCGCCGGGGGCGAGCACCACGTCGGCGTCGACGAACGCGACGAGGTCTCCGGTGGAGGCCCGCCAACCCGTGTTCCGCGCCGCCGAGGTTCCGCGATTGGTGGCGTGGGCGATCCGGCGCACGGGGTACCGCGCGCAGATGATCGCGGTGTCATCGGTCGACCCGTCGTCGACCACGATCACCTCGGCGCCCTCCGGGAGGCCCGCAAAGACCGCGTCGAGGCAGGCCGGCAGGGTAGCGGCGCCATTGAGCACGGGGAGGACGACGGAGAGCGACACGCGCCCATGCTACCCGGTGCCGGAGGCGCGCGCGGTATGCGGGGTCGCGGGAGGGTCGATTTCGGGGTCCGCGCCGCTCCACGAAAAATCCTTTTCACCGCCCCCCGGGTCGCGGGTCTCCCTCCACGAACCAACGAGGTCGACGTGCTGCTCTCCCTGATCGCCTGCTTTGCCACCAGCCCCTACGGTGAGGACGTGATCCCCCTCGAAGAGGACCTGCGGATCAACCTCCCCACCGATCCCGCCGCCGCGAAGACCGCGAGCGACCCGGACGCCGACTGGGCCACCTTCTACGTGATGACGCGGAACGTGACCGAGGACGTCAACGGGATGATCGGCTTCGTGCTCGGCACCGTCGGCTTCGTCGTCACCCTCCGCCCCACCTGGGTGGACGAAGAGGCGAACACCGCGATGTGGGGCCCGTACTCCGACTCCGGCCTCGATCCGGTCGAGACCGGGCTGTTCGTGACCAAGAACGAGGACGCCAGCTACACCTGGACCCTCTTCCAGGAGCCTCCGGGGAGCGACCCGATGGTGGACGCCGTGCCCGTCGCGGTCGGCGAGGTGGATCCCGGTTCCCGTCGGCGGGACGGGACCGGCCGTTTCCTGGTCGACTTCGACACCGCCGCCAGCCTCGACCCGGCGGTGAACCTCGTGGGCACCTTCGCGGTGGAATACGACTACGACCGCGACGGCGTCGGCGCGATCGCCAGCTTCGCCGAATACGGCGTGCCGAACCTCCCCAAGATCAATGCCCAGTACGCCTACGAGCAGGCGTACGACGGCGCCGGTTCGATGGATCTCGCCTGGGCCGAGGACTTCACCGCCGACGGCGTCGCAGACACCGGCACGATGCGCTCGCGGTGGGAATCCGACGGAGAGGGCCGGTCGGACGCCCGGATCATCGACGCCGCCGAAGGCCGCGAGGTCACCGCGTCCGAGTGCTGGGACCACACCTTCGCGCGCGTGTACTGGACGGACTCGGCGGCCCTGAACCCGAACGAGGGCACGTCCGACGCGTGCGTATACAGCGATGCAGAATACGCCACCGACGCCAGCTTCGATTCGGTAGACTGAACGTTCACGGTCGAACCCCGACCCGCCCGAGGAGGCCCCCATGCTTACCCTGCTACTCGCGTGCACCCCGGCGACGGACGACCCCACCGCCAAGGTGGACGAGCCCTACGCCCCCGCGCCCTACATCGTCGCCGAAGCAGACCCCCCGGTGGCGTCGATCTCGGCCTCGGAGCTCGAAGGGGCGATCGCGGAGGCCCTCTCGTTGGGCACCGCGATCCGTGGCGACGCGGTGTTCCCGTCCTACTTCGCGGTGATGGAGGGCGCGGACGAAGGGTGCCCCAACTACTACGAGACCGACGGGAACGTGTACTGGTACGACGCCTGCACCTCGGAGGACGGCACCGAGTTCAACGGGTACAGCCTCTACTACTACTACGACCACACCGACGCGGGTGACGGCTCCTTCTACACCGGGGATGCCATGTCGGGCGTCGCCCAGGTGCGGGACGCCGACGGCAACGCCTTCGAGGCCGGCGGCGCAGCGTACGACCTCAAGATCGAGGGGGACGGCTTCACCTATTGGTACTCGGTCGCGCAGGGCGGGTTCTCGTACGACGGTCCCGAGGCCGAGGGGACGTGGCTCGAGCAGGGGCTCTCGCCCGACATGGTCCAGATCGTCTACTACGTGCCCAATGGAGAGGCGAAGGCCTATCTGTTGCAGGGCAGCGTGTCCGGCCTGACCGGCACCTTCACCTCGGCGGTGTTCGACGGCATCACCATGCCCGACCCGACCTTCGCCGGCTACTACGAGGCCTGCGCCCTCGAGCCCGGTGGCGTCGTGTCCCTCCGCGACGAGGACGGCGCGTGGTACGACGTCCTCTTCGACGGGTACACGGACCTGCAGCCCACCACGCCCGAGGGGCTGTGCGACGGCTGCGGCGAGGCCTACTACCGGGGTGAAGCGCTCGGCACCGTCTGCGTGGACTTCACCTACTTGAACAGCTGGGAAGGTGCGCCTTGGTAGCGCTCCTGCTGCTGGCAGGCTGCCCCGCCGATCCAGCTGCCACGCCCCCCGAGTCGCTCGGCTCGATGGACACCGTGGACGCGCTGATCCGCACCAGCCTCGACCTCCGCGGGGTGCGCCCCTCCGCCGACGAGATGGCCCAGGTGGAGGCGGACCCGGCCGCCCTCGACACCCTGGTCGACGTGTACCTCGCCGATCCCCGCTTCGAAGGCCGGGTGCGCGACCTGTGGTCGGAGATCTACCTCACCCGGAGCGAGGCCTACCAGATCAGCGCCGCCTCCTACGGCCTCGACGATCAGCCCACCTTCCAGGAGTCGGTGAGCGAGGAGAGCCTGCGCATCCTCGGCTACATCGCGGCGAACGACCTCCCGTACACCGAGATCGTCACCGGCGACTGGACGATGGCCAACGAGACGCTCGGCGCCATCTGGCCCATCTCCTACCCCCGGGGCTCCGAGGGGTGGATCAAGACGAACTACACCGACGGCCGCCCGGCGGCCGGGGTCCTGGCCACCAACTCCTTGTGGTGGCGGTACGTCTCCACCGCGTCGAACGCGAACCGCGGGCGGGCGAACACCACCAGTCGCATCTTCCTGTGCAACGACTACCTGGCGCGTCCGATCGAGTTCGACCGGAACGTCAACCTGCTCGACCAGGACGCGGTGGACAACGCCTTGCGGGAGAACCCGGCCTGCGCGAACTGCCACGACAGCCTCGACCCCTTCGCGAGCTACTTCTTCGGGTTCTGGTGGTACGACTATACGAATCCGCTCGAAGCCTCGTACTACTACCCCGAGCGCGAGCTGACCTACCGGGACTACACGCAGGTCGAGCCTTCCTTCTACGGGGTGCCGGGCTTCACCCTCGCCGACCTCGGCCACCAGATCGCGGCGGACCACCGCTTCCCGGACTGCGCCGCCGAGCAGGCGTGGGAGCTGCTCCTGCGCCGCGACCACACCACCGCCGACGAGGACCGCCTGGTGGTGCACCGCGATGCGCTCATCACCAACGGGATGAAGCTGAAGGCGCTGATCAAGTCGGTGGTCTCGGACCCCATGTACCGGGCGCCGCACACCGACGAGACCGGGTACGTCCCGCTCAAGATGGCGACGGCGGACCTGCTCGCTTCGCAGATCGAGGACCTGACCGGCTTCGTCTACAGCTACTACGGTTATGACCTGATGCGGAACGACCAGATCGGCTACCGGACCCTCGCGGGCGGCGCCGACGGGTACGCGGTGACGGCCACGGCCACCACACCCAACGCCACCCTGGTCCTGGTGCAGGAGCGCCTCGCCGAGTCGGCCGCGTTCTACGCGGTGCACACCGAGCCGTCGCGGCTGTTCACCGTCGACTTCACCGAGACCCCCGAAACCGACCGCGACGCGATGGTGGCGCAGATCCAGTCGCTGCATCGCCGGATCTTCGGCAACACCGTGGCCGTCGACAGTGACGAGGTCACCGCAGCCCTGGAGCTGTGGTCTTCGCTCTACGTCGTCGAGCGTGATCAAAAGGCCGCGTGGGCCGGGCTGCTGTCGGCCCTGCTCCGTGACCCCGACCTGTTGTTCTACTAGGAGGCCGCATGTTGACCCGACGCCAGCTTCTCGGTGCGACCGGCCTTTCGCTCGCGACCCTCGGCCTCCCGGCCCGGCTCGCCCGCGCCGAGACCGGTAGTGACCTCAAGTTCATCTTCGTCTTCGCCCAGGGCGGCTGGGACCCGACCCGCGTGTTCGCCGCGGAGTTCTCCAACCGCAACGTGGACATGGAGCCTGACGCCGACCGGGCCACCGCCGGCGGGATCACCTACGTCGACCACCCCGGTCGGCCGTCGGTGCGCACCTTCTTCAACACCTGGCACGACCGCTCCGTGGTGTTCAACGGGATGATGGTGCGCTCCATCGCCCACGAGATCTGCACGATGTTGGCGATGACGGGTACCACCTCGGGGGTCACGCCCGACTGGCCGGCGATCCTCGCCGACCACGAGCGCGCGAAATTCATTCTGCCCCACCTGGTGCTGGGGGGGCCGTCCTTCCCCGGAGACCTCGGCGTGGCCGTGGCGCGCACCGGCTCCAACGGGCAGTTGCAGGCCCTCCTCTCGGGCACCGCGGTGGACATGAGCGACTTCGGTGCGGGTGGGCCCAACTCCCCCGCCGAGAGCCTGCTGGACCGGTTCGTGGCCCGCCGGGCGACGGCGCGCGCGATGGGGGCGCGATCCAGCATCGAAAAGCACCTCCTCGACGACTTCGCCACCGCCACCGGCAACGCTGCGGCGCTGAAGGAGCTGCAGTACCAGATGGACTTCTCGGGCGGCCTGGATCTCGCGGATCAGGCACCGGTCGCGGTCGACGCGCTGGTGCACGGCGTCTCGCGGTGCGTGACGCTCTCCAGCGTCGGGGCCACGAGCTGGGACACCCACGCCAACAACGACGCCGACCAGTCGGCGCTGTGGGAGGGCCTCTTCTCCGGGCTCGGTCAGCTGATGGAGCAGCTCGCGGCCGCCCCTGGTGTATCGACGGCTTCGCTGGCCGACGAGACCGTGGTGGTCGTGCTCTCCGAGCTGGGCCGGACCCCGCTCCTGAACCCCTTCCTCGGCAAGGACCACTGGCCCTTCACCAGCG
>JAYVAS010000154.1:0-2325 GCA_043750895.1 Pseudomonadota bacterium | reverse complement strand
GTCGCGGTGGAGCTCGCGACCCTTGGGCAACGACCGCGTGTTGGGGGGCGCCACCAGGCGAACGACCTCACCGTCGATCTCCTCGTCGTCGCCGAGCTCGGTGAGGCGCTTGGCGTCGACGCGGTAGCGGCGAGCCTTCTCCCACTCGGGATCCCCGATGGGGGCCGAAGCGGCGGGGAACAGGAATACGACGCGCGGATCCTTGCCGAAGAACCCGCGGTAGAACGCGCTCAAGTCGGTCCGAAGGACGTGGGATGCATCGCGGTCGATCCGCGTGGCCCAGCCCATCGCACCGCAATCGCGGCAGTGGACGACGGGCAGATGGCTGGCCTTCTGCACTCGGTCGAGATCGTCGGAGAATCGGAGCTCCGGCTTCTTGCCCACGGTCGCGACCATGCGCGACATCTCCCGCTGCCAGAGCTGCAGGCGTACGTCGAGGAATCGATCGGTGGGGCGCGCCTTGGCGGCGGCCTCGCGCTGGAGCTGACGCTCGGGCAGCTCGGCGCGCCAGATTCGTGCCGCAGAGGCGAGCGCGAGCAGGCTCGCGATCGCGGCGAGCGCGAGCGCAGGCTCGTCGCGCCAAGCCGAACGTGCACGCGCCATCGCGGCGCCCAGGTCATCGACGGAGCGCGTCCTCGAGCGGATCGTGTCGACGAGGGCGCGGAAGGTCGCGTGCCGGAGCAGGCGGCTGCCGAGCTCGACCGCCCACACATCAGCGTCGGGATCCTCGTGGACCTCGCCGAACCACAGCCGGACTTGGTCACGCAGCCACGCGTCCGGATCCTCGGCGCGTGCAGCGTCGAGAGTCGGGAGGTCGGCGAGGGTGGGCTCGTCGGTCCACTCGACAACTGCGTCGCCGAGGAACTCCTTGACGGTGATCCTGGACTCCGTGACGACGCTGTGATCGTCGAAGGACTCTCCGAACACCTGACCGGCGTAGCTGCGGAGCTCCGTCTCGGCGCTGCCCCCTCCGAGGGTGGCGGAGGTCCCCACGCAGCACAGGGATCCATCATCGACTTGGAGACGCCGCTTGAGCCGGCGGATGAGACAGGCGAGGTCCGTTCCCTGCGCACCATCGAAGGTGTGGAGCTCGTCGACGACGAGGAACCGGAGCGTACCGCGGGAATTGCTGCCCCAGATCCGCTGGTCGGTGGGACGCAGCAGGAGCAGGTCGAGCATCTTGTAGTTGGTGAGCAGGATGTCGGGCGGGTTGGCCTGCATCGCGTCGCGGGCCGTGATGATTTCCGTCGCGCTCATCTCGCGCACGGTGCCGCCCTTGCCCTTCTTCTGGCTCTCACCGATGTAGAGGCCGGCGCGAACGGTGCCGCGGAGATGGTCGTTGCCGTGGATGAGCTCGGCGATACGCTTGGCCTGGTCCGTGGCGAGCGCGTTCATCGGGTAGATGAGGATGGCCTTGATGCCGGGGTTGCCGCGGTCCTGGAGGCAGTGATCGAGGATCGGGAGGAGGAAGGACTCGGTCTTGCCCGAGCCGGTGCCGGTGGCGACGAGGGTGCTGAGTTTGTGCGGGCCACCGAGGCGCTGGAAGGCCTGTTCTTGATGGGCGTGGGGCGTGAAGGGGAGTGGGACGGAGGGGAAGAAGGTGGCGTTCTTGCCGGGGACGAAGGGGAGCTTGAGGGAGGCGTAGGGGCCCTTGAGGAGGCCGCCGGGTTGGGCGAGGAGGTCCTCGATCACGTGCTCCATTCCGGGGGTCGAGGACCAGAAGGAGAAGCGGAGGAAGTCCGCGAGGCCGCGCTGGAGCTGGCCGGCTAGGGCGGAGGGGATCATGAGGACTTGGACTTCCCGAAGCGGTCTTCGAAGTGCTTCCAGACGACTTCGTAGTCATGCTCGCGGTTGCAGCGGACCCAGGGGGCTTGGTAGACGATGGTTTTCTGGCGGGGGCCGCCGGGGAGGGTGTCGTCGACCGTAATTCGCCTCACCTCGCCATTCTTGCAAAAACCACGTTCCTCCGACATCCCAGCGACATCGCTCCAGTACGGGCCCTCCGGATGCGCGGCCGAGCGAACGCGCGGAAGACCCACGCCAGTTAGCCCCCGGCTTCCGGAGAACACAATACGACCCGTTGCATCATAGTGCGTTTGATCCTCAACGGCGCGCAGAACGGGGAATTGAGATCTGTAAATTGCACAGAGCTCTCGCAACGAAACACCGTGAGCCATGGCGACAAGTACGTCGTTCTCAACAAGAAGCTGCCTTCGGGCAAAATCAGTACGCACGGCGACCTCAAGATCCCAGTCCACACTCAAGGAGGAGTAGGAGAATCTATCGACCCGCGCGTCACTCGTCGCCCAGCGATCACCGGAAAAC
>JAYVAS010000153.1:0-6679 GCA_043750895.1 Pseudomonadota bacterium | reverse complement strand
CGGCTATCACGCCGCCGCCACGCACGACTGAGGCGCTGGCAGCGGCCACATCGCCGCCTCGCGCAGCCTCCGACGCAGCGTGTTCCGATCCAGCCGAAGGATGCGCGCCGTGTCCTTCAGGTCGCGCCCCTCGCGGAGCAGCGCCAGCGCCGGTCGCAGATCGAGGTCGGCGCGCGGACGTCCGCAGTGCTTCCCTGCGGCCTGGGCGCGGCGGACGCCGGCGAGCACGCGCTCGCGGATGAGGTCGCGCTCCAGCTCGCTGATCGCGGACAGGATGGTGAACATCGCCTTCCCGAGCGGCGTCGAGGTGTCCACCTGTTCGCGAAGGCTCACGAAATCCACACCGACCGCCCGGAACTCCTCCATTGAAACCAGAAGGTGTCGGGTGTCCCTGGCGAACCGGTCGAACCGCCACACGGCCACGATGTCGATCTTCCCGGCGCGTGCGTCTGCCATGAGGCGATCGAGCCCAGGTCGGCGATCGACGGAGCCCGAGATCCCTGCGTCGATGTACTCGGACACCACCCAGCCCCGCTGGGCGGCGACCAGGCGGAGCTCGTCGAGTTGGAGGCCGACGTCCTGGCCGTGATTCGTGGTGCTCACCCGTGCATACAGGGCGGCGCGTCGGGTGGCGGGGGCGGTCGGGGTCATCTCGGCTCCTCTTGGTTTCTACCCCGAGACTCGTGGGTGGGAGCGGGAAATCGCCTACAGCGGGGGACCGCGTGCTACGAGGGTGGATGGCAGTCTGGTACGTGTTCCAGGGTTTGAATTTCGCTCTCGAAGAGCAGGGCGGATTCCTGTGGGCGCCCGCGGCGGGTCCGACCGGCGCACGGGTGCCGCATTGGGCGAACGTCGGGCGCGTCCGGGCGGGGGACGTGATCTACTCCGCTCGGCGCAAGGTGATCGCGCACGTACTCGTCGCTCAGGCCGACGCGGGGCCTGCCCATCGGCCCCCGCCACCGTACCCGCAGGTGGCGGGCCAGTCTAACGATGGCAACTTGGTGCGAGTTTCATTTTTCGAGCTGTCGAGGCCGTACCTCTCGCATGGCAAGATCGCCGCCGAGTGTCTCGACCTGTTCAGCGGCCCCGGGCGCCCGCTCGACGTCAACGGGGACGGCAGGCAGGGCTACCTCTTCGAGCTTGACGAGTCGGCCGCCGACTACCTTCGGCGAGTGACCTGGAGGGGGCAATCCGAAGCGATCAGCGCCGCCGTCGAGCGCGCTCGGAGGGGCTGATCCCGTTCCGCGAGTAAGTAAGATTGAATGACGACTAATGCTATCCTGCGTCCCTGACGGGTTTTTCGCCCGCTGGGCCGCACCAGAGCACGTTCGCCGAGCCACAGCGCACTCCCGGCGGGCGGTCAGCCGGTCGGAAACGCCCCCCGCACGATCCCCAACAGCGTCCCCCGGTTCCGCGCGAGGAACCCGTCGATGTACGCGACCTCGACGCCCGCCGGCGGCCGCGCTCGGAGAGCGCCGATGGCCACCTCGAGGAGCCGCTCGGCCGAGGACGTCGCCGACACCAGCGGCGCCATCGTCGGCGACACAGGCACCCGCGTCGCGCGCTCACGCTCCCGGACGAGCGCCGCATTCGCCGCCTTTTCGACCTTGACCGCCTCCCGCGCCACCGCGAGCTGCTTCTCCAGCTTCGCGATCCGCCGGGCGTCGTCGGTCTCCCGCTCGGGAAGGCGCAGCAGCTTCGTCGCGAGCACGGCGATGGCTGGGAGCAGGTGCGCAGTGGCGGCTCCGAGATCTTCCCGCCTCGAAATAAATTCTTCGTCGTGTCCGTCTCCCATTTTTCCGTCGAGGTGCGTCAACTCGTGGACGGCGACCCCGTGCAGGAAGGCCGCGAGTGCCAACGGCCTCTCGCGATGTGCCTTCACCACCTGAGCCATCCGATCGGGGTGGATGAACACGAACCGCCGACCGCCGGGGCGCTCGACGGCTTCGCCCACCACGTTGTCGTCCAGCACGAACCCGGGCCGGAACGACCGCCGGATGCGCGCCTCGGTCGCCACCATCCTCAGCGTGCCGTCCCACGCCAGCAGAAACGGCACCCACTTCGAGTAGTTCTTCCGAAAGCGTCGAGCACGGTCCCGGTCGTAGGTCTTCTTGCTGATCCGCATCCCTGCGAAGCGACCAAACGGGTTCTTGATCCGACGCTCTACCTTGTCGAGCTGCTTCGCCCACGACGGCGTGATCGCGTCGAGCGCGGTCGTGGCCTTCGAGACGGCGACGGCCTGGATGAGCCCGCCACCACCTGGCGCGAGCGCAGCGTCGGCCGCACGGTCGATGGCAGCCTCCACGGCCTGGGTCTGCCACCCGTCGAGCGGCTGCCCGGCCTCGGCGCGGCGGAGCGCCTGGTCCACCTGGTCGGTGACGATCACGATGCGGACACCCCCGGCGGCCTTGCCCTGCTCGTCGGCGTCGCTGAGCATCCTCCGGATCACGCCCACGGCCTGCACGTCGGACGGCGTGGCGATGTCTGCGGCGATGCCTCCGCCGCCCGCGGTACATCCATCCCCGCCGGAAGCACCCAGCCGCGCTCGGGAGCGTCCCCGTCGGCGACAGCCTTGGTCCCGCGCGGAGCCGCCGAGGCGATGGCTTCCTCGACGCCGCCGTACTTGGCCTGCGCCCCGTAGAAGTCGCGAATCCCGCCCGCGGCTTCGGCGATGGCCCGTTGCACGTCGATGTCGCCGAACGCCTCCGCCATCTGGTCGGCGATCTCGGCGCCGCCGGTGTCGTCGTCGCCCTCCGGGTCGATCCACTCGTCCTCCTCGTTCTTGCCCACCGACTCGTTTTCGCGCTCCACCTCGTCGACGACGTCGGAGAACGTCCACGCGGCCTGGTCCTGGAGGCCGTCGCGAGCTGCGTTCATGGGGTAGCCCCGGGCTCCCGGTCGAACGGTCGTGGAAAAGTCCACCACGACATCGGCTTTCAGTCCGCCTCGTTGCGAAGGAACCTTCACCTGGAACAAGCCGCCGAGGCGCACGTAGTACGCCCCGCCGCGGTCGCCGGGAGCGCGGCGGTACGCCTTGACCGTTGCGGTCGTGCCCTCACCCCACGAGCCCTCGACGTTGACGCGCGAGCCGCCCCGACGGCTGAACATCGGCTTCACCTCGGCGCCGTTGAACGTCAGCCGGATGCCCGGGAGGTCGTTCGCGGCGAGCAGCTCCTTGAGCCGGTCCTCGATGCCGACGTAGACGCCGCGAGCACGGTCCCAGTAGCGGACGAAGTCGGGATCGACGTCGTAGACGGTGAGCAGGGTGCCGTCGCGGTGCTCGGCATCGTAGACCTGCACCTCGGCGTCGGCGCCGTCGGCGACGGCGAGGTTATCGCGCGTGTGCATCCGCCACTTGAACGAGCGACTGACGCCCAGAATGACGGCCTTCGCGACGCCGAACCCGCCAGCCGCCTCTCCTGAGTTCGCGGCGTCTCGCTTTCCACTCTCGCCGATGGACAGGAACTTGTTGATGATGGTGTCCGCGTCCATGCCAACGCCATTGTCTGCGAACGTCAAGGCGCGCTCGGCCGCATCCCATGAGACCGCGAAGTAGCCGTCATCGGGCTTCAGCTTCCGGGCCTTGATCGCGGCCTTCACAGCATCCGTGGAGTTCTGCATCGCCTCCCGGGTCGCGAGCCACGGGAGGTCACCCGATTTGTAAACGGCCTTCGTAAAATATCCCCATAGCACGGACACATTCGCCGACGGACGACCTGACGCCTTCGCCGTCATCGCCTCACGGATCTCGGGCACGCCGCCGAGCTCGCGGCGCAGCGCGAGGTGATCGAGGCGGAGCCGGGCGACGGCCCGCTGGGAACCCGGCGCAGGCATCGGTTGGGAACAGGGGCACGGTTTCATGGCGTTGATCCGAGGTGAGCAGGAACGGACAGGCGATTGCGCCGGAGCACGTCGGCAAGCGCGGCAGGGTCGATGTGCGCCGCGCGAAGCGCGACCCAGGCACGGTGAGCTCCAGCGACGACGCGCCCGCACGCTTGGGCGAGCGCGGGCGGGACCGCGTTCCCAACCTGGACGTAGCGATCGTGGACGGTGCCCTGCAGCGGCCAGTCGTCTGGGAGCCCTTGGAGCCGGAGCCCTTCGGCGATGTCGATCCGCCGGATGCCAGCGACGAGGAACGCGGCGTCCGAGGCGCGGTCGGGGCCTCCGTTGAACGACCAGTCTGGAGCGTGGGCGCGGGTTCCTTTCTCGTCGGTCGCCATCAGCGTCGGGGCGGGGCGGTCCCAGCGCCAGGGCTCCGCGCACGCTCGGCCGTGGTCGTCGTCGCAAGGGTAGCAGGCGCGGCGGGCGCAGCTCTCGCGGGTGAGCGTGTCGCCGATGGCGTCGCCGAGGGTCACCCAAGGGCGCCGACCGAAGGCCACGGCCGCATCGGGGTGGGCGTGCGTGGGCATGGGGCCGTCGGCGTCGAGCGGCAGCGGCCCGGCCCACAGCAGAATGCGGCGGCGGCGCTGGGGAACGCCAAAGTCAGCCGCGTCGAGTCGCCATGCCCCGGTGAACCCGAACCGGCGCCCGAGCTCGTGGACCACGCCCCCGAGGTGACAGGCGGGGCAGGCCCCGTGCGCGCCCCCACACAGGTCGCGGTGGTAGGTCCAGCCCATCACGTTCTCGGCGAGGAACCACGTCGGATGGCATGCGTCGATGGCCGCGAGCGTCGCCGGCCAGCCGTCGCGCTCGTCCGCCGCACCCAGCCGCTGCCCGGCGGTGCTGCCGGGTTGGCATGGGGGCGAGGCCCAGAGGAGGTCGACGCGCCCCCGCCAGGCCGCGAAGTCGACGTCGCGCACATCGGCCTCGACGGAGGGGAAGCCCGCGGCACGCAACGTGGCGGAGGCAGAGACGTTGCGCTCCACACCGGCGACGTGAGCGAACCCGGCGCGATGCAGGCCGAGGGCTGCGCCGCCGGCGCCGGCGAAGAGGTCGAGGACGTTCACCTCGTCTCCCAGCCAGAGCGATTGCAGGCGGCTGGCCGGTGACGAAGCCTGAAGTAAAACACGTTTCCCTCACAACGATGGCGCGCAGAAAGCCCCAGGATCCGCTTCGACGGGGTCGGGAGGGGTAGGAGTTGGTCCCCTCGTCGCGCCCCGCGAAACGGCCATGGAAGCCGATCTGCGCGCGGGTAGATCAGGGGCGGGGGACGCCAGCTTCCTGCACGCGGGTGATCTTCCCGCCGAGCGCCTTGAGCTTCGCGAGCGCCTCGGTGAGCGCGCCCGGCGGCGACGGCGGCGGGCGGAACTGGAGGCTCCAGATCCCCTCGATGAGCAGGGAGACCAGAGCGCGCTGGAACTCGGGGGGCGAGAAGCCCTCCGCGTCGTAGTGTGGTCGCGACTCGAGCGCCTCGCGCGCGGCGTCGAGAACCCAGTACCGCTTCGCCTCGCCGCTGGACGGGCCGAACGTCCGCTCGGCGACCTCCATCAGGTCCCGGAGCATGGGCATGAACCACCGGGGAAGGTGGACCATCGAGAGATCCCACGGCGGCGGGGGAGGCGGCGGTTCGGGTGCGAGGGTGGGGCGGCGACGGCGTCCGTTCGCGGCGCCTGCGAGGCTGGTAGTCATGGCGTTGTTCCTTGGGGTGAGAGTTGGATCGGACGGGGGGTCAGGCCACGCGCCGCATCGCCGTGAGGTCCACGGGTGCGTCGCGCAGGATGGGATCGGTGAGGATGTCGCTCGACCGCTTCGTGATCAGGTCGTAGAGGCTCCACGGCTTCGACGGCGGGCCGGTGACGGCGTGCCACACCCCCGAGACGCTGACGCGGCGGACGCGGTGGGCGCCGAGCCCGAGCTCCGACCACTCGGTCGCCACCGGAGACCACCAGATGTTGCCGTCGTCGTTGTAGTTGCGACGCTGGGGGGCGGAGCTGCGACGGAACTTCGACGCGCACGTCCAAGCGTACTGCGCGACGATGTCGTTGGGCGCGGAGGGGCGACGGCGGGGATCCTCTGCGTACCAGGCCACAAGGCGCTTCGCGGGGCCGAGGGCTCCCGCGCTGCCTTGATGCACGGTGCGGTTGTAGTAGAGCGTCATCGCCCGCTCGCTGGAAACGCCGAGAAGCCCCGCGATCTCGATGGCGCCCGCCATGTACTCGGACTCGGCGGCGACGCGGGCCTGCACCTGCTGGAACGCGGGCCAGCGGCCAGCGGTGGCGAATCGGGACACCCAGGGTTCGGCCCACAGCGAGACACCATCGACCGCTTCGAGGCTCGCGCGCCCCGTCACGTCGAGGAGCTTCGCCCAGCTCGCGCCGAAGAAGCGGCCGAAGGCGATCGGGTCGGAGGCGGCCATCGCACGGAGCAGGCGGCCGAGGGAGCCCGACTTCTGTGTCCACTGGAGGATGCCGTAGCTGACGCCGTTGCCGTCGAGGTTGGCCTGCACGGACCAGTAGTTGCCCTCGTGCTCGCTCGTCTTGCGAAGGAGCGTCGGGATCCAATCGGTGATGAGCTCTTCCACCTTCTCCTACAGTTTCTTGGCTGCCTTTCCTGCCGACTCCGCGGTCTCCTTCGCAACGCGCCGCGCAGACGGCGATGCCGCCGCCGCGAGCACGAGGAGCCCGAACGCCCCCGCCCCGAGTAGGAGCGGCATGTTGTTGCCCTTGCTCACGCTGCCCCCTCGGCGACATCGTCGCCCGCGTAGGCTTCGCCGGAGAGCAGGTTCCGCGGGATCGTCCGA
>JAYVAS010000152.1:0-2713 GCA_043750895.1 Pseudomonadota bacterium | reverse complement strand
ACGATCGCCTCGCCCGTCTGCAGGTTGGCGCCGGCGGGGGTGAAGGCCACCTCGATGTCCTGGCCGGGCGCCTGGCCGAACAGCGAGAAGCTGGTCTCGGAGAGGATGGTGAAGCCCTGGTCGGTGCCGCCGATGCGGATGTCGGTCACGTCGAGGAGGGACTCCTCGGGGCCGATGTTGGTGACCGTGAAGGTCTGGGTGGCGACCTCGCCGTCGGACAGGGACCCGAAGTCCAACGCGACAGGATCGACCTGGATCATCGGGCCCTGGGCGCCGTTGACGTCTCCGGCCTTCCCGAACTCCTGATCGCTCCCGCACCCAGCGGCCGCGAAAACCGCACAGAGCACAAATACCGTCCGCACCATGACCGCTCCCGAGACACCCTCATCCTACCAGGGAGCCATGCCGAAAGAAAGCGATCAACGTGGGGAAATCGGAAGGATTGTGGGACATCCGTGCCCCAGTGGTGGGGCATCGATGCCCCACTTTTCGGGGCTAGTCGCGCTCGACCTCGATGGCCACGGGTACGTCTGCCCCGGAGGCGTAGAGCAGGCTGGGGTCGCTCGCCATGGTCTCCACGTCCCCCATCTGGCGCAGCCGGGCGTGCAGCGCTTCGACGTTGTACGACGGCACGACGACCTTGACCGCGCGCGCCTCTCCCGCTTCCATCGGGTACGTCGGCAGCGCGCGCCCCCGCTCGTCCACCAGGGTGCCGCCCAGCTCGGCGGCGATGGATGCGAGGGTCTTGAGCGCGGTCTCGGAGCCGGTGCGCAGTCGGTACCGGTACGGAGGGGGCGAGTAGGCCACCGCGTTGGTGGTCGACTTCGCGGCCTCCTGGCCCCCGGTGTTGGTCGCGGTGTTGCCCGCGGTGTTGGTGATGGCGCCGCCGGGCACGTTGCTGAAGGTGTTGTCTCCCTGCTCCCATGCCGACAGGTACGGCTCCTTCTCGGAGAGGACCTTGCTCCCCGAGCCTGTCGGGGGCATCGTCTTCTTGTACGGGATCATCGACTGCCGGCCCGCGGTGTTCAGCGGCCGGGCCTCGTCGCCGAGCACGCCGTTCGCGACCGGGTTCACCCCCTCCTGAGCCGTGGTGTCTGCCGCGGTCGGGGCGGTGGCCACGGGCGCCTCGACGGCCGGCGCGACGGGCGCCGCTGGGAGCTCGGGGGTCTTCGGCTTCGAAACGAGGACCAGCGCGAACAAGGCCACGGCCGCGAGCGCGAGGCCCTCCAGCGGCACCCGCGGGAGCCACCGCCGCCACGCGGCGGGCATGGGTTCGGCGGCCAGGCGTTCGCTGAGCCTGGCCTTGAACCGCGCCGAGGGGGCGATCGGTCCCGCGATCCGCAGCTCCTCGGCGATCTCTCGGAGCTGCTCGTACTCGGCCCGGAGCGCGGGGTTCCGGGCGAGCGCGGCCTCGACGTCGCGGGCTTCGGCGGTCGGGAGCTCGCCGTCCAGGTAGGCGGAGAGCCGGTTGCGTACGAAGAAATCGTCCATGATTAGAGTACGTCCTCCTTCCGGACCTTGCGCCCCAGGGAGGCGGCAAGCTCGGTTCGGGCCCGGTGGATGCGCGAGCGCACCGTTCCGCCGGGGAGGTCCAGGATCTCTCCGATTTCGTCGTAGGAGAGGTCCTCCACGTCTCGGAGCAGCAGGATCTGTCGGTGGTCCTCTTCGAGGGTGGCGAGCGCGTCCAGCACCAGGGACGTCGCTTCGGATCGGTTTCGCCCGCTGTCCGAGCTGGCCACTTCGTCGACCAGCTCGCGCTCCGGTCCGTCCTCTTCCGGGCGTGGTCCGAGCGCGTCGTGGCGTCCGTAGCCGCGACGGCGGCGGTACTGACGGCGGTTTCGGCAGTGGTTGAGGGTCACCTTGAAGATCCAGGTCGACAGGCGGGCGTCACCTCTGAATCCCGCCAACGAACGAAACAGTGCGAGGAAGACGTCCTGAGTGACTTCTTCCGCGGCCTCGTCTTCGTCCAGCCACCGGCGACAGAGCGTATAGACACGATCACGGTACCGACGGACGATCTCGTCGAACGCGGGGCGGTTTCCTCCCTGGAAACGCGACACCAGCTCGGCGTCCGTGGGACCCGGCAGGCGAAGCGAGGGGAAGGTGAGCGCGGCGAGCAGGCCGAGGAGCATCCGTCAGCTCCGTGTGGTTCAGACCGGGGCGGGGGAGAAAAGTTCCGGGGGTGGGCGGGGCTAGTCGTCCTCTTCGAGGGGGGCGCTCTCCATGGTGAGCCGTTTGCCGGTGCGGACCGACTCGCGTACGGACTCGGCGGAGACCCGACGGTACGGGAACATCGCCTTGCGCACCTTGGCGCCCTTCAGCACGACCCCGTCGAGGTTGGCGTAGTCGAAGTCGGCCTCTTCGAGGTTGGCGTCCTCGAAGTTCGCGTCCTTGAGGTTGGACCCGAAGAAGCTCGCCCCCGTCAGGTTCGCGCCGCGAAACGCCGATCGAGACAGATTCGATTCGGCGAACTTGGCGTAGGAGAGGTCCACCCCGTCGAAGACGATCGCGGAGAGATCACACCCGCGGAGGTCGGCCTCTACGAGAGACTCCTTACGCTTGATCATGTCCAGCACCTGCTTCCGCGTGAGGGCGCGCGCGCCCTGAAACTCGTCGCGGTCGATGTCGGCGTCGGGTTCGGTGGTCGAGGGAGTCTTACGTCGGCTCATTGAATCAGTTCCGGAGGGGCGACCGGGACCGCCCGCGGGGGAGG
>JAYVAS010000151.1:0-7527 GCA_043750895.1 Pseudomonadota bacterium | reverse complement strand
AGCCTGTCGATGGAGGCGCCGGGTCCCCGGGTCCTGCGCGTGGTGGCCGAGGATGGCCGCCCCTGCGAGCTGTCGGTGGACGGCGGGCCCTGGGCGGTGGGCGGTCAGGCGATCATGGGCGGTCTGCATGCGGTGGCGGTGCGCCACAGCGGTACCGAGCCGGTGTTCGTGAGTGTCTCGACCACGCCTCCCGAGCTTTTGGTCGGTGCGCCGCTCGACCCCGGACCGACCCTGGCCCTGCCGGACTTCCCGGTCGTCTCGGTCGACCAGCCGCGCAGCGGCGAGCTGGGCGGGGAGGCGGTCACGACCTACGGGCTCCGGGTCGACCAGGCCGCGCTGGTGCGGCTCGAGACCACGGGCCTGCTCGCGACCAGCGGCGTGGTTCGCACCCGCACCGAGACGGCGCTCCACACCGCGTCGGCGAACGGGGTGGGGCGCAACTTCCTCGTCCAGACCTGGCTGGGCGAGGGCGACTACCAGGTGTCGGTCACCGCGGTTTCTCCGTCCGCGGGGCACTACGGCGTCCGCCTGACGCCGGTCGCGATCCGCGACGGCGGGCTGCTCGGCGACGGCCTGCCCGCGCGCGCCGAGCTCGCGGCCGACGAGGGGATCGGGTACCGGGTCAAGATCACGACGGAGGGCGACTACGATCTCCGCTCCTACGGCCCCGGGCGGGACTTCCGGGTCCGCTTCGAGGACGGCGCCGGCTTTCCCCTCGCGGAGCCCGAGGTCGCGGAGCGGCGCACCTGGCACCTCGTGCCGGGCGACTACCGGGTGGTCCTGCTGCCGGAGCGGGTGCCCTCGCGCCGCATCACCGAGCTGGCGCGCGTCGCCGCGGCGGTAGTGCGCAACGGCCACGGCCCGCACCCGCTGCCGATCGCCGAGGCGGTGGACCACACCTGGTGGGAGACGGACCCGCGCCTGCCCGACGTCTGGCAGGTGGACGTGCCGGCGCCGATGCACGCCACCCTCGAGATCGACGCCGAGATGATCGCGACCCTTTACCGGCAGGACGCCGTCGTGGGCCGCAGCGTGCCCGGGGTCACCTGGAGCGGGACGCTCGATCCCGGGGCCTACCGGGTGGAGGCGGTCAACGCCCGCCAGAACAGCGGCGTCGACTACCGGCTGCAGCTGCAAGCGGACGAACTCGTCGCCGGGTCGGGCCGCATGGTGTCGGCGCCCGTGGAGGTGCCGGTGTCGGTGGGGACGGCCGGCACCTATGCGTTCCGCTCGGTCGGCGATCGGGACGTCCGCGCGACCCTGCTCCGTGACGGGGTGGTGGTCGCCAGCAACGACGACCGTCCCGCGGATTGGAACTTCGCGCTCCGCGAGCAGCTCGTCCCGGGGCGCTACGTCCTGAAGGTCGACCCGGTCGGGGGCGCGAGCGCCTCGGTGCAGATCGAGATGCGCGCGCACCCCGAGGTGGACGGCGTGCCCCTCTCGCTCGGCGTGCCGGTGGTCCTGACCCCCGGCGTCGGAGCGTCCGGGCACCTCGTCGAGACCCCGCCCGGGGGGCTGCTCGTCGTCAACGGCACGTCGGACGAAAACCTCGGCATCGCGGTGGACCACCGCCTGGGCTCGGCCTGGGAGGAGGTCGGGGCGGCGTCGGGCCGGGCGGCCCAGGTGCTCGTCCGGCTGGGCGGGGCGCGGGGCTCGTGGCGGGTTCGGGTGTGGTCGATGGACGGCCGCGCCGTCCCCGCCACGGTTCGAGCCGATGTGGTGGCGCCGCTCCGGACCACCGAGGCCGCGTTCCGGTCCGGGTTCGGGGTCGGGGCGGTGAAGGCCTCGGCCCCGAAGGTCGGGGTCGCCGTGGTCAAGGCGGATCGCGCCGGCCTGTTCGCGGTGGAGACGTCCTCCGGCGCGTCCTGGTGCCCCTACGCCGACCGCGCCTGTGCGCCGCTGCCCTCTACCCAGGTGCCGGCCCACCTCGGCGAGCTGTGGCTGGTCCGCGACGCGGAGGCCGGCCTCAGCTTCCGTGGCCGACGGGTGGTGGTCGGCGAAGCCTGGACCCCGGTGGCGGCGGGGGCCGCCGAGGGGGTGCTCGATCTGGCGCGCAGCCCCGGCGTGAGCCTGGTGTTCGCGGCCGACGGCCTGCTCGTCGATGCGGGCGGCGGCGGACCGGGCCGATGGGACCGGGGCGCCGGCCTCAGCCAGGACCGCTCGGTCGCGCTTTCGCTTCGGCCCGACCTCGCCTCGGTGCGGGTCCGGGCCCGCGCGCCCGAGCTCCGTCCGGTCGCGGAAGGCCGGGTGCGGCTGGTGCGGGTCGTCCTCCCCGAGCCCGAGCCCATGCGCGACGCACGCGCCGACGGAGCCCTGAGTCCCGGGGCGGCGCGGCGACTGTCGCTGCCCGCCGGTACCGACGCGGTCCGCGTGGTGGTCGGGCCCGACACGGTGGTCGCGCGCCTCGATGCTGGCGTGGTGGGCGCGCTCGTGGTCGGTCCGGCGGACGCGTTGCTCCCGGGTCCGGGCGCCGAGGTCCTCCTGGTCAACGGTGGCACCGACACGGCGGGCTTCCTCGTGGACAGCCTCGCCTCTCGCGGGCAGGCGCTCCGGCTCGGTCCCGACGCCGCTCTGATCGAGCGGGTCGCCGCGACCGCCGGCACGATGGTGATCGACGTGCGGGGCGCCGGCTACGTCCACGTCCGCGGGGCGGTGGCGGCCACCCTGCTGCGCGCCGATGGGCGGGTTGCGACCGGCTTCGACGTGGCGGTCGTCGCCGCGGGGGGGCAGCTCATCGTGCAGCACGCCCCCGGGCCGGTGTTGGTCTGGCAGGACACCCACCCTGTCGGCGGTACGGCGGGCTTCGGGCCCGCTCCGACGGCCACCCCCTTCGAGATGGGGGCCGGGGGCGGGGTACGGACCCTGTCGGAGACGGTGGCGAGCATGCGCTTCACCCCGGCCGGTCCGCGCCTCCTGCACCTCCGCGTAGAGCCCGGGTTGCTCGCCCGCATCGAGATGGGCGGCGTCGAGCGCGTCCAGATCGTCCCCGAGGACGGCGTGCTGGACGTCGTCGCGCCCGGAGCGCCGGTGCGCATCGACCTCCGCCGGCTCGGCGGCGGGGCGCTGGGCGGGCTGCTCCGGGTCGAGCAGCTCGCCGCCGAGGCGATCGGCGAGGGGCTGGGTGCCGGCCACCTCTACGGCGCCGGGGATTCGCGTCTCTTCCAGTTCGACGTCCCCGCCCGCCAGTCGGTGGGCCTGGGGGTCCGGGCCGGCGCCGATGCCCTCGAGGCCGGGCTGTACGACGCGGCGGGGGCCGTCGTGGCCGCCGGCTACGTCCAGATGCCGGAGCTGGCCGCCGGTCGGTACTGGTTCCTCCTCCATCTCCCCGGCGACGCTGCGCCGGTCGCGGGTGGGCCGGCCCTGGTCGGTCTGATCCGGCCCGACGCCGGGCCGCCCGCCGATGTCGTCCGCACCTACCTGGAGTCCTCCGAATGAACGCCGTGCTCCGGTTCTTCGCATCGGTGGCCCGCCGGCCCCTGGTCCTCGGGTTGTTGGTCGTCCTCGCGGGCACGGGCTGGGCAGTGGCCGATCCGCGGGCGCGGGCCGCGCTACAGCGGCCCTTCGGCGCCGCGGGCGTGGTCGTCGTCCCCGATCACTACCTCCGCCCGTGGGACCCGGTCACCGTCTTCTTCCCCTCCGCCTCCGGCCCGGCGGGGGGCGGTCCGGAAGATCATCCGGAGCGTCTCGTGAAGGTGGCGCCCGCGGTCGAAGGGGCGTGGGAGTGGCTCGACGCGCGCACGCTCCAGTTCCGGCCCGCGGAGCCCTGGCCCACGCTCGGGCTCTCGCGCTGGCGGGTCGGCGGCGAGGAGATCGAGCTGGTGACGCTGATGGCGCCGCCGCTGTCCACCGTGCCCGCCGCCGGGGCCACCGACCTGCCGCCCGTCGAGGCGATGACCCTCGTCTTCGCGAACGAGGTCGACGTCGCGGCGCTGGCCGACATGGTCAGCTTCGAGTTGACGCCCCTCGACGGCTCCGCCGGCGCGCGCTGGTTGGGCAGCCGCGACTTCGTGATCAAGGCGCTCCCCGCCGAGTCTCCGGTCGAGGTCGAGTCGACCGACACGGGGAGCCAGCCGGAGCCGGCCGGCCCCGGCCTGCCCTACGAGATCCGCTTCAAGGAGCCGATCCCGCTCGGTACGCAGGTATCGGCCCACTTCCGCCTCTCCCGAGACGACACCACCCCGGAGGGCTTCGCCGATGTGCGCTTCGCCACCTCCGAGCCCTTTCGGGTGGCCGAGGTCGGCTGCGCGGGGACGTCCCTCCCCGTGGCGAGCGCGGGCACGCGCTACAGCGCCGAGCAGGTGCGCACCTGTCCCCCCGGTCCCCTCTGGGTGGCCTTCACCGCCGCCCCCGAGGGGCTGGGCCCGGTGGAAGCGCGGAACCTGGTGCGGTTCTCCCCGGCGGTGGAGGGCCTCGAGTTCTCGGTGTCGGGCCAGCGCCTGCTCGTGAGCGGGCGGTTCCAGCCCGAGCGCGCCTACGAGGTGACGGTGTCGCCGACGGCGCTGAAGGACACGGCCGGGCGCCCGCTGGTGACCCGGGGTGCCAGCCGGCTGTTCCTGCGGTGGAACCGGGCCGCGTCGTGGCTGCGTTGGAGCACCTCCGATGGCCTGGTCGAGCGGGAGGGCCCCCAGATGCTGCCGGTGGATGCCCGCGGTGAGTCTCGGGTCGACCTCCGGGTGGTGAAGGTCGATCCGCTGGATCGTGCGTTCTGGCCGTTCCCGGGGGAGCCGGTGTCGGTCGACGAGAGCGCCCGCCCGCCGGGCCCCGGTGAGGAGCCCGCGGAGGACGACGTGGACGCGGTTCCATCGCCGGAGATCCTCGGGCAACGCCTGCAGTTGATGGGACCGGCGGTGAGCACGCTGGTGGACCTCCCCTCGGGCCTCGCGCAGTCCGCCGGCCACTTCGGGCTCGACCTGGCGCCCCACTTCGCCCGCGTGTCGGGCCGGTCCGCACCGGGGACCTACCTGGTCGGCCTCAGGACGTTGGACACGAGCTCCACCCGTTCGTGGATGCGGGTGCAGGTCACCGACCTCTCGCTCACCGCGGTGGACGAGGCGGGCGCGGTGCGGTTCATCGTGACCTCGCTCGCGACGGGCGCGGTGGTCAGCGGCGCCGAGGTCCGGCTGGAGGGGCTCTGGGCCGGGGACAGCGAATTCGAGTGGAAGGTCCTGTCGACCGGGAACACCGGCCCGGACGGGTCCTGGACCTGGACCGCCCCCGGCGAGGACCGCACCCACACCCCGCGGTTGCGCCGGGTGGTGGTCAGCAAGGGCGCGGACGTGCTGGTGCTCAACCCCAGCCGCCCGCCGATGGTCTACACCGAGAACCACTGGGGCCAGGAGCAGGCGGACTGGTTCGGGTGGGCCTACGGCCCCCTCGCTCGGCGGGTGGCGACCGGGGTCACCCTCGCCCACCTGTTCACCGAGCGCCCGGTGTACCGCCCCGAGGAGACGGTTCACATCAAGGGTTGGTTGCGGCGCCGAGACAAGGGAGTCCTCTCGCCGGTGGCCACGGACGGCGTGGTGGTGGTGACCGGGCCGGGGGAGCTCGCGTGGCGGAGCGCCACCCTCACGACGTCCCCGAGCGGCGGCTTCTACTTCGCCTTCTCCGAGGCGGAGGCCCCGACAGGCACCTACTACGCCCACTTCGAGACCCCCTCGGGGGACAAGTACGGGTCGGTGTCCTTCCAGCTCGAGGCCTACCGTCTGCCCGAGTTCGAGGCGGTCCTCTCCTCGGCGGACTCCGCCCCTCTCGACCGCCCCTTCGAGGTGAAGCTCACCGCCAGCTACTTCGCGGGTGGGCGGGTGTCCGGGCGCCCGGTGCGCTGGCGGGTCACCCAGTTCCCCTACGACTGGACCCTCTCGGCGCTCCCGGGGTTCCTGTACTCCTCGGACGGGCGCTGGTCGGGGGTGGACGGCTTCCGAGCCACGCCCCGCTTCGAGAAGGTCTCCCGCACCGACGCCGACGGCGGCGCCACCATCACCCTCGACCCCACCATCGAGCCCACCGCGACGCCGCGCACCTACGTGGTCGAGGCCACGGTGACCGGCGCCGACGAGCAGACGGTGACGGCGGTGCGGCGGGTCGTCAGCCTGCCCCCGTTCGTCCTGGGCCTCAAGCTGCCCCGCTACGTCGAGAACGCGACGGTGCTCCATCCCGAGATCCTGGTCGCGGGCGTCGATCAGAAGCTCCTCGCCGGGCAGGAGGTGATCGTCCGCCTCAAGCGGAGGACGTGGCAGTCGGTCCTCCAGGCGGGGGACTTCAGCAACAGCTCCGCGCGCTACCTGACCGACGTCGTCGACGTCCCGGTGAGCGAGCAGACGGTCACCTCGGGTCGGGTTCCGACGGTGTTGGACCTCCCGATCGACCGCGCCGGGGTCTACCTCGTCGAGCTCGAGGCGCGGGATCGGCTGGGTCGGGCGCAGGTGGTGCGCGCCGATCTCTACGCGGGCGGGAGCGAGGCGGTCTCGTGGCCCAAGCCGGCGGCGGGTGTGTTCAGCCTCGCCACCGACCGGAGCAGCTATGACCCCGGCAGCACGGCCAGCATCGTCGTGCAGAGCCCCTTCGCCACCGCCGAGGCGCTGGTGATCGTCGAGGCGCCGGGTGGAAACGTCTACAGCCGGGTCCCGGTGCGGGGCGGGACGGCCACCATCCGTCTGCCGATCGAGAAGAGCTGGGTGCCCAACATCCCGGTGCACGTGCTGCTCCTGCGCGGCCGCACCGAGGTCCGGGGCACCGCCGCGTCCCCGGACGACCTGGGCAAGCCGATCACCCTCGCCAGCAGCACCTCCCTGGTGGTGAACCCGGTCGAGAACCGCCTCGTGGTGGGGGTCGAGAACCCGGCGCGGGCGATGCCCGGTCAGACCGTGCCGGTCACCGTGCGCCTGCGGACCCCGGCGGGTAAGCCGGTCGGTGGCGAGGTCACGCTGTGGTTGGTCGACGCCGCGGTGTTGTCGCTCGGCAAGGAGCAGCGGCTCGACCCCCTGCCCGACTTCATCACCGCGGTGCGCTCCCGCCTGTCCCTCCGGGACACCCGGAACCTCGCCTTCGGTCGCATCCCCTTCGCCGAGCTTCCGGGCGGTGACGACGCCGCCACCGAGGAGGAGAGCCCCCTCGACCGGGCCACGATCCGGAAGGACTTCAAGCCCGTGCCCTACTACCAGCCCGCGCTCAAGGTCGGCGCGGACGGGAACCTCACCGTGAACGTGAAGCTCCCCGACAACCTGACCACCTTCCGCATCCGTGCCAAGGCGGTGGCCGGGCCCGATCGGGCGGGGCACGGCGTGTCGGAGATCGCGGTGCGGCTGCCGGTGCTGGTCCAGCCCGCGCTCCCCCGCTTCGTCCGCCCGGGAGACAGCTTCGCTGCCACCGGTGTCGGGCGGGTGGTGGAAGGTGCGGGGGGCGCCGGCACGGCGCAGATCCGCGTGGAAGGCCTGAAGCTCTCCGGCTCGGACAAGGCGGCGCTCACCCTCTCCACCACCGAGCCGGCGCGGGTGCGTTTCCCGGTCGTGGTGGAGACACCCACCTTCG
>JAYVAS010000150.1:0-10890 GCA_043750895.1 Pseudomonadota bacterium | reverse complement strand
GCCGACCCATGCGAGCGCGTCTTCCTCGTCGGACAAACCACCGTACGGGGGGGAGAACACCCACAACACCCCGTCGTAGCCCTCTTCGCCGAGCGTGCCCTGCCCCGAGATGGCGAGGTCCACGATTCCGTCTCCGGTGACATCGCCGACGACTGCCTGCCCGAACCCCCAATCCTCCCGCTGGGTCCACCCGTGAAGCGCCGCGGCGTCCACCACGCCGCTGGTGGGCACGCCATCGAGGAGAAAGGTGGCCGCGTTTTTGGTGCCGGAGTCCACCTCTGGCGGAGGGGGTGACTTGTAGTACGGGTAGTACGGCTGCCATAAGGCGCCCACCACGATCTCGTCGTCGCCGTCTCCATCCGCGTCGCCGAGCGTGAACGCATACCCGAGACGGTCGTTGGGCTGGCGCCCGACGAGCCGGATGTCGTTGATCAACGTCCAGTCGGGATCGGGAGGCACCGTGGGGGTGCCCGTGTCGATGGGCGTGGAGGTGTCGTCTCCGCCTGAGTCCGTGCTTCCCGTGTCGGGGATCGCGGTGTCCTCCGGCTTGGTGACCCCGTCGTCAACCGGTGCGGACGCGGTGCAACCGGCCGCCAGCAGGACGAGGAGGAGAGTCCGCGGATCGGTGATCCTGACCATTGATCTCTTGCTCGCCACACTCGTAGGAGTAGCCGTGCGTCGCACACGAACTGACCAACCGGTCGATCGGGTAGTCCGTGTTGTCGGTGTCGTTCTGGTTCCAGTGGCCGCCACGAAGTGGGGCCCGTCCTCCCACACATACGCGAGGGGTTCGAAGCTGGCGGTGAGGCTCACGCTGACCCAGGCATCGTGATCGAGAGGCGCGCGCGCTGTCACGGCCGGTGCGGACGCGTTCGAAAGGTCCCACTCTGCCCAGAACTGATCCACCTCGTCCCATCGGACAAGGTGCTCGCTACAGGCATCCTCAGCGGCCGCGCCGGGCGACGCGATGGCCATGACGACGGCTAGTACCCAGACGGCCGGGGATGTTTGGGGGGGGGGGGGCTGCATGTCACCTCCACGTGCTCTGACCGTACTCGCTCCGCGGGGACTTCGCGCGACGAACTTCGAATTTGTTGGTCCCTCCCTGGATGTGCCCAACCCGCTCGCACCGCCTCCTGCCCGCTGAACCGGAGAACCGCCCCTCACAACCCGCACTCCAACCAAATCTCCAACAGCTCCCGGTCCGCCTCGGGAACCCCCCCGCCCGGGGGCATCGACGCGCCTTCCCCCAGCGACCGGGCCCGGATGCGCTCCGCGTGCAGGATCACGTCCGCCTCGGTGTCGAACACGACCGACTCGGGGGCGCCGTGGCGATCGGGGGCGTCGCTGGCGTGACAGGGCTGGCAGTAGCCGAGCATGAACCCTTCGCCGAAGTTGGCCCAGGTCACCGTGGGCTGGCCGGCGCACGGGTCGGTCGGGGTAGTGACCTCGCCTGAGTCCGGGTCCGTCGGGCGGCTCGAGTCGTCCTCGGCCTCCGAGCGGAGCGGACAGGCGAGCAGAAGCGCGAGGATCATCCGAGCAGACGCGCGATCGGCGAAACGGCGGGGAGCGCGTCGGTAGGATCGACGCCCGCCAGCGCGAGCAGCGTGGCGCCGATGTGCTCCGGGGTCAGCGCCGGCGCCGTCTCGTCTTCCACGCCGCGGTCCGGGTCGTAGCCCACCCCGTAGTACCCCTCGTCGAAGCGCGAGATCACCTGGTCTCCCGCTACGCCCGCGCCCGCGAGCAGCACGCTGGTGAACGGCCAGTGGTCGCGCCCGTCGCTGCTGTTGTAGGTGGGCGTGCGCCCCATCTCCGAGAGCGCCACGATGACGGTGGTGTCGATGAGCGGGACGCCGTCCGGGTCGTTGGTGTTGGCGAGGCCCTCCATCAGGTCGAGCAGGCCCGAGAACAAGAGCTCGAAGCCGAAGCTCTGGGTGTCCTCGTTGTCGGTGTGGCTGTCCCAGGTGCCGTAGTAGCCGTCGGTGGTGAGCGACACACACCGGGAGAGCCCGGCGCCGAGCGCCTGCACGGCGAGGTCGATGCGGGACGACTGGTCCCAGATCGCGGAGAGGTCGACGTTGCGGAAGCTGCGCAGCTCCTTGAGTCGGGCGTGGGCGTCGGTGAACGCGGCCCCGAGGGTGCTGTTGGCTCCCAAACGCCCGCTCAGGGCTCCGATGCGCGCGTCGAGCAGCGCGTCCACGTCGGTGTCGTAGCCGCGCGGCAGGGTGGTGATGGGGGTGTCGGTGTAGCGGTAGATGCTGGCGTCCAACAGCGAGGAGAGCTGCCCGGAGCTGCCCACGCGCGCCGACGCGACGCCGTAGGGGCCGGGGAAGGACGGGCCCGACAACACCAGGCTCGGCAGGGTGGTAGGGGCGGTGGAGACGCCGAGCAGGGTGGGCCAGTCGGCCCGCTCGCCCCCTGAGCTGCCGGTGAACGAGAGCATCCGGCAGACGTCGTGCGACACCGAAGGCACGGAGACGCCGTTGATGATGGCCGCCTGCCCGCCGTAGCGCTCGAAGAAGGAGCGCACCGAGGGCCGGTTCGCGTGGTCCACGAAGTCGATGCCGCCGATCCGCCCCGGCTCGGCGCCCGACCCCATCTGGACGTAGTCGGAGTCGAAGATCGGGGCGAAGGCCGTGAGCGGATCCCAGCCGCCGTCGGTGACCACGAAGATGAAGCGCCGTTCCTGGGTGGTGGCGGCGGCGCGGGCCGGGCGGGCCAGCGAGGCGCCGACGAGGCCACCGAGGCCCTGGAGGAGCAGGCGGCGGGAGGGGTTCATCAGTACACCAGCAGCGCGGGGTCGCGCAGGAGGAGGGAGAGGACCACGGCCCAGGCGCCGCGCGGGGAGCCGGTCTCCTCGAGGACGGTCTGCCAGAGGGTGACGGCGTCGGCGATCTCGCTCTCGCTGGGGGCGGTGGAGAGGACCCGGCGGGTGAGGGAGCGGAGTTGGAGGTCCATCACGCCGGGGGCGATGTCGGCGTTGTCGACGTCCACGAGGTCGAACAACGGGTCGTCCCGTTCCGCGTCATGGTCGACCGCGTAGCCGGCGGCCATCGCCGCCAATCGGTTCTGGACCAGCAGCAGCGTGGTGTTGGGCTGCGTGGACGGGGTGGTGACGTACAGCCCGTCGGCGCCGCCAGCCAACAGGCGCACCCCGTAGAGGTCGGTGCCCAGCATGTCGTAGTCGTAGAGGGTCCAGCGGAAGCCGGTCAGCGCCTCCACCTGGGAGGCGAGGACCTCCACCGGCACCAGCTTGTAGGGCACCGCGCCCGGGGTTTCGAGATCCGCCGCGCGGTAGGCGGGGTCGGCGATTACACCGCGGACCACGTCCTTCAGCTTCAGCCCGCCCTCGATGAAACGGTCCCGGTGCGCGGTGAGGCGGTCGAAGTCGTCGAGCGTGGATGGGCGGCCCAACAACCCCTCCCACATCGTCTCCACCGCACAGCTCACGAAGCGCGGGTCGTTCGCGATCTGGCGGCCCAGGTCATGCAGGCCGTCGGCGGGCTCGCCGAAGTAGCTGGGGGAGAGACCGGTCCCGGCCGCCCAGTCACGCTCTGCGGCGAAGTTGTAGGTGGGGGAGACGAAGGAGCTGTCGTAGTAGGTGAAGCCGAAGAGGTAGCTGCCGAGCGGATCGACGGCGACGTGGCAGGTCGTGCAGTTGGGGTCGGTCTGGGTCTGCGTGAGCAGGGTGTCCGAGTCCAGCGAGATGTTGGTCCGGGAGAAGGTGACCGGCCGTTGCAGGAAGTCGCTGCACAGCAGGACGCGCGCGATGGCGTTGGCGCGGCCGCGGTTGTAGTTCTCGATGGTGGAGCCGTAGCGCCACCACAGGCCGTTGGTGGAGAGCAACCCCGCGGTGGGGCGACCGTCGGTGTAGTGGACCTCCTGCCAGCCTTCCCCGCCTTCGGGGTAGTCGATGGGCCAGACCTCGGCGAGGTCTTCGTTGGCGAGGGTCCAGTCGGCGGTGACGACGTCGGTGTAGGGCCGGTCGGTGGCAGCCACTCGGGCGATGAGGCGGAGCGGCTCCTCGCCGATGGCGGCCTGGAAGGTGGCTTCGTTGCTGGCCCCGAACACGGCGGCGCCGCCGGGGTAGCTGTCCAGTCGGGTCCGGAAGGGGATGGCCTGGAGCTCCATCACCCGTCGTTCGAAGTCGGGGCCGTCGATCCAGGCGGACGCGTAGGTGTCCACCGCGGCGGGGTTGGCCGCGACCGCGTCCAGCTCCTCAACGGTCGGGCGCGACCCGCGGAGGTCCAGCGAGAGCCGCACCAGCAGCCGCTCCGGGTCCATCTCGGTGTACGGCGCGGTGGGCGTGGTGTCGGTGTCCACCGGGTCGGTGAACACCGGCTTGTCCGGCATCGACCCGGCGTCGGGGTCCCCGCCGCACGCAGCGAGGAGGAGGAGAGCTACCATGCGATCGCCTCCACGTTCACCAGCGGTTCCAGGTCCGGGCAGGCGGAGCCGATCGACACGCCGTCCACGGTGACGTCTCCGCACCCGTCGCAGGTGCCGGCCGGCTTGTCGTACGCGTCGGCGTCGAACTCCAGGATGTACCACCAGCCGTTGGCGTCGCGGACCTGCCAGGTGCCGACGTACTCACCGGGGCAGGGGTAGCCCCAGCTGGTCGAGTAGCCCTCCATGTCCACCACCGCGAACGCCACCGCCTCGCCGTCCAGGGGTACGTTCCCGCTGATGCCCATCCAGAGCCCGCCCCAGCGATCCCAGCCGGCGTAGCCGGAGTAGGCATAGCCGGCGGTGCTCTCCAGCCAACTTCCGGCGGTGTCCGCCGCCTCTCCCTTCATCTCGCCGATGAAGTAGTGGTAGACCCAGGTGGTTTCGCTGTCTCGGCCGTCCTCCAGGTAGTAGTAGCCGAAGCCGCCCGCTTCGTAGCCCTCGGGGCTGGTGGCGGTGCCTTCGAAGTAGCCGGCGACGGTGGTCGAGGTGCTGCCGCCGTCGCTGTAGCGGCTGGTGGAGCGTTGGCCGTAGCCCGAGAGCTGCAGCCCGTTGGGGTCTTCGCAGCCGCCGCTCCACCAGTCTTCGTAGGTGTAGTCGGCGCCGCTCGAGTACCCGTAGGACTCGGGGCAGCCGGTGGAGGAGGCGATCCCGTCCCAGGTGTTGTTGATGTTCGCGTCCAGCGTGTCGGCGTCGAGGGCGAGCAGGCGCTCGAAGCCGAGGTGGATCTGGCGGCCGACCGCCTCGGCGTCGAGGAGCTGGGGCAGGGGCTCGTCGTCGGGGATGCCCTCCCAGGTGACCGGGTCGTCGTCGGTGGTGTCGGGGTCGTCCACCGGGTCGGTGCCCGGGTCGGGGTCTCGGCCCGGACCGGCGTCATCGAGGGGGGTCGAACAGGCGAGGAGGAGGAGGAGCGGTGCCATGGAGCGAGTGTACGACGGCTGGGCGGGGACGACGGGCGGGCTCGGTGACGATCGGGCGTTTTGGGAATGGCCTTACGGAAGGCTGACGAGAGGGGGGTCCAGTGCGGGCCGGGGCGGGGGGTCAGCAACCACTGGGAGCGACGGTGAGGTTGTAGGCGCAGTCCGAGCCCGCCCAGCCAGACGTGAACAGCGTGCTGCCGCAGCGGGAGGTGAACGTCGCTGATCCGGTCGGGGGGTTGGACGTAGAGGGCTCGAACAGCAGGTCCGAGTTCGTCCCGCCGATGAGGGAGTCCTGGCCGGTGCCGGAGGTGGAGCCGCCGCAGAGCGTGTCGTTGCCTGACCCGCCGTTCAACGTGTATTACCGTATTAGGGCGAGTGGCCACTTCCCCGGCTGCCACGCGACGCGTACGGGGGGTCTCGCCGCGAGGGTGGGGCTGGACGTCGCGCACCACGCGTCCGGCGACGCATCCCGGTCGGTGCTACCATCGTGGAGGCACGATCGGATCCAGATGCTCCTGCTCCTCTCGGCGTTCGCCATCGCGTGCGAAATTCAGCTCCGGTTCGTGGGGCGCGAGGTGCTCTCCCCCCTTGACGGCGCCACGCTCGTGCCGCCGGACATCCTCCCATCGTCCACCTGGATCGGCGAGCCGTCGTTCGACGGGTCCTCCGGCTACCCGGTGGCCGCCCGTCTCACCGACCCGACCGGCGCCGACGTCCCGGGGGTCGAGGAGCTGCTCGCCAACCGGGTGGTCTTCCACCCCGACGCCCGGTTGCTGGCCGGCGCCACCTACACCCTCACCGGAGCCCAAGGGGCCGCGTCCTTCACCGTCGGCGAGGAGGACGTGCTCCCACCGGACGCTGCCCCGTCGCTCACCGACGCCGCCGTCCTGAACGTCAGCGAGAGCCTCCCCACCTGCGGGATCCTGCCCGCGACCGCCCACTACCACGACCTCCTGGGCACGCTCAGCCTCCCCACCTCGGACGCCGGGGCCGGTGTGATCGCGTGGACCCGGATCCATCGGGTGGAGGACGTCGACGCTGAGGTGGGCGACCCGGGGACGTGGCTCCCGTCGGGCACCGCCGGGTCGCTGATGCGCTGGCTGGCCAGCGAGGAGGACGATTCGGCCTGCTTCCGGTTGCAGGAGGAGGACGCGGCGGGGGGCCTGTCAGAGGTGAGCGAGGCCGTGTGCGTGGCGGTGGACCCGGCCTGCGGGTGTGCCGGCGTTGGCTCCGCTCCGGCGGCGCTCGCCGGGGCGCTCGCGGTGGTGATCGTGGGGTTGCGGCGCGGGCGACCGCGCCGGGGGCATCGTCAGTAGCCGACCTACACCAACGCCCCGAAGCTCCGCTCCATCAGCTCTTCGATGGCCTGGCGACCGCTGGGCAGGAGGTACCGGGTGCCGGTGCCGCAGTAGTCGGTGCCGTCCAGGACCGGGACGCCCTCCACCCAGTCGTCCCCGTTCCAGCGGAACCAGGCCTCTTTCTCCTGGTCGTACACCCACAGGCGCTTGGTCCACATGCGTGCCAGCTCGACCGACCAGCCCGTGCCGCCGGTGACGGTGCCGTCTTCCTGGATGATGCCGATGACGAACACCACCTGGGCCCGGCTCACCTGGTGCCAGAGGCTCTGGAGCACCCGCTTGATCATCGTGCCCTCGCCGTACCCACGCCGTAGACGCCGGGCGACGTAGGCCAGCGACACGTCCCCCGCGGCCAGCTCCTGCTCGGTGAGCGGGTGCGCGCCGCGGGTGCGGGCCTGCACGTGGCCGTCGAAGGTGAGGTTGATCTCGCGCACGCCCCAGCGCTCCGCGGCGTCCCCGAAGGCCGCCTCGGCGCCATGGGCGCCCCCCGAGTAGATGGTGCACTCGGCGGGCTTGAGCTTGGCGTCGGACGGGACCACCCGCACTTCTTCACGGGCGGTGAAGGTGGCGGCGTCGAGGCGCAGCGGCGCCATCGGGTCGTCCGTGCCGCGCACCCGACGGGCGTGCAGCCAGACGTGGGTACGCTCGGGGACCAGCTCGATGCTGACGTCGCCGAGTCCGGCCGTCTCGGGGTAGCTGCGCACCGCGTACCACACCGCGAGCTCGCGTCGTTTGGCCATGGCCTTGATGGCGTCCCACTCCCCGACGGTAGGCTCGGTGCCGTCGATGATCACCAGCCGGGGCTTGAAGTCCACCGCGAGGCTCAGCGTCTCCAGCAGCGCGTCGATCGATGCCGCGGTGGGCAACGAGCCGCGCGTGCAGTGGATCATCCGGTGCCGCTCGATCTGGATCCGCGCCTCGGCCCGTTCGATCGGCCGCGCGTTGCCGGCCAGTCCGGCCAGCAGGCTGTCGTACCCGTCTCGGACGGCGTCGATGCTGTCGTGGATGGAGAGGTGCAGCACGGCGTCGCCGTGGAGCAGACGCTCCAAGGCGAACTGGACGACAAGCGCCGTCTTGCCCGTACCGGGGCGGGCTCGGACGACGCCGACCTCGCCCACGTGGAGGCCGCCGTGCAAGGCGGCGATGAGGGTCCGGAGGGGCCCGCGATCCAGCAAATCGGTGCCCGCCAACGCGCCTCCCCTAGCCCTGTGCGGCCTTACGCTCAGCCTGGTACTTCTTCACGAGCTCGTCGGTGATGGACTGCGGCGCCACGGAGTAGCGGGCGAACTCCATCGTGAACTCGGCCTTCCCCTGGGTGCCCGAGCGCAACGTGGTGGAGTAGCCGAACATCTCCGCCAGCGGAACCTCGGCCTCGAGGTGGGTGAAGCCGTCGGACTCCTCCGACCCCATGATGATGCCGCGGCGCTGCATGATCGTGCCGACCATCGCGCCGTGGAATTCGGCCGGGCCTTCGATGGCCACCTTCATGATGGGCTCGAGCACGACCGGCTTCGACTTCGCGTAGGCCTCGCGGAACGCGCCCATCGCGGCCTGCTGGAACGCCATGTCGGACGAGTCGACCGCGTGGGACGAACCGTCGTTGATGGTCATGCGCACGCCGGTGATCGGCGCGCCGATGAGCTCGCCCTTGTCGAGGCACTTCTGGAAGCCCTTGTCGCAGCTCGAGATGTACTCACGGGGGATGGAGCCGCCGACGACGTCGTCCACGAACTCGTAGACCTTGCCCTCGACCGCGTCCATGAAGCCCGCGACACGACCGAACTGGCCGGAGCCGCCGGTCTGCTTGCGGTGCGTGTAGTTGAAGTCGGCGCGCTGCGAGATGGCCTCGCGGTAGGCGACGCGGGGGGCGGAGGTGACGACCTCGGCCTGGTACTCGCGCTTCATGCGCTCGACGTAGACGTCGAGGTGGAGCTCGCCCATGCCGGAGATGATGGTCTCCCCCGTCTCGGGGTCGGACGACACCCGGAAGGTGGGGTCTTCCTTGGCGAAGCGGCGGAGCGCCTTCGACATGTTGGTCTGGGCGGCCTGCGTCTTCGGCTTGATGGTGAGGTCGATGACCGCGTGCGGCACGTGGATCGAGCTCATCGCGATGTCGAGCGAGCCGTCGTGGAAGGTGTCGCCGCTGAAACAGTCGACGCCGAAGATGGCGATGATGTCCCCGGCGGAGCCGTCTTCGATGTCTTCCATCTCGTTGGAGTGCATCCGCACGAGACGACCGGCCTTCAGCCGTTGACCCGATCGGGCGTTGACGATGGTGTCGCCCCGCTTGACCGTGCCCTGGTAGACGCGGAGGTAGGTGAGCTGGCCATAGCGGCCGTCTTCGAGCTTGAAGGCCAGCATCAGCAGCGGGCCCTTGGGGTCCGAGGGGATGACGAGGGGCGCTTCGTCGTGGGCGAGGTCCACCGCGCCGTTCTCGACGTCCATCGGCGCGGGCAGGAACAGGAGCACCGCGTCGAGCAGGAGCTGGACGCCCTTGTTCTTGTAGGCCGAGCCGCACATGACGGGGACGAGCTTCATCGAGATGGTCGCGCGGCGGATCGCCTCGATCAGCGTGTCCTCCTGGACCGTGTCTTCGAGGATCTGCTCGGTGAGGTCGTCCGAGAACATCGAGACGTTGTCGAGCAGCTCTTCGCGGTACTTCCGGGCGTCATCCAGCATGTCGGCCGGGATGGGCTCCTCGTGGATGTTCTCGCCGTTGTCGCCGTCGAAGGTGAAGGCCTTCATCTTGACGAGATCGACCACGCCGCGGTGCTTCTCTTCGAGCCCGATGGGGAGCTGGAGCATCACGGCGTTGTGGTTGAGCTTGTCCTTGAGCTGCTGGCGGACGCGGAGGGGGTTCGCGCCCTGGCGATCGCACTTGTTGACGAAGGCGATGCGGGGGACGTTGTACCGGCGCATCTGGCGATCGACCGTCATCGACTGGGACTGCACGCCCGCCACCGCGCACAGCACGAGGATCGCGCCGTCGAGGACGCGGAGGGCGCGCTCGACTTCGATGGTGAAGTCGACGTGTCCGGGCGTGTCGATGATGTTGATGTGGTAGGTCGGACCGTCCGGAATCTGCGTGCTCTTCCAGTTGCAGTGCGTGGCCGCGGACTGGATGGTGATGCCGCGCTCGCGCTCGAGATCCATCGAGTCCATCGTGGCGCCGACGCCGTCCTTGCCCTTCACCTCGTGAATCGCGTGGATGATTCCGGTGTAGAAGAGGATCCGCTCGGTCAACGTGGTCTTGCCCGAGTCGATGTGGGCGCTGATGCCGATGTTGCGGATGAGGTGTAGGTCCGTGATCATGACTGCTCCAAGCGCGGGTTCCCGCGGGCGCGGCGTCTAACGGGGGTGGGGGGGCGACGCAAGCGGGGGCCGGGTGTCGGTTCGGCGTCATCCACTGAAAGCGGCGTGCGTCTTCGGCGTTGAATAGGACGAGCTACCGCGGTAGTGTGCGGCTCGCTCCATCCCCTGGCTCTCCAAGAGGAACCATGAACAAGTCTTCGCTTCTCTCCGTCCTCGTCCTCTCCGCCGGTTTCGCCCTCGCCTGCGGTGGCGGAACGCCCGCCGTGACGCCGCCCCCGCCGGCTCCGCCCGCGCCGGTGCTCGCGCCCGGGACCACCGGCGTCGCCGAGTGCGACGACTACTTCAAGAAGATGGAGGCCTGCATCTCCACGATGGACGCCACCTCCAAGGCCGCCATGGAAGGCTCCTTCAAGACCAGCAAGGACGCGTGGATCGCCGCCGCCGCCACTCCCGAAGGCAAGGCCACCCTCGCGACGGCGTGCTCCGCTGCCGCGTCGGCGATGCCCACCACCTGCGGGACGGCCACGGCCACCACCACCACCACCACGGCGGACCCTGCCACGGGGACCACGACCACCACGACCACCACCACGGCGGACGCCACCAAGGCGGCGGACCCCAAGGCCACCGAGGCCACCACCACGACCACCACCACCACCAACAAGGACGCGCGTGCGCCCTCTCGCGGCGACGGTGTGGGTGGCGGTTCGCGCAGCGGCGGGACCTCGGGCGGGACCCGGTCGGGCGGCACGTCGGGCGGCACCTCGGGCGGCACCACCAAGGGTTCGGGCGGCGGCTCGCGCTAGGTCACGCGGTTTCGCACACGGTCGGCCCGGCGGAGACGTCGGGCCGGC
>JAYVAS010000149.1:0-5039 GCA_043750895.1 Pseudomonadota bacterium | reverse complement strand
GCCGCGAGCGCCCCGAACACCGCGTCGAGGTCGAGCGGGACCCGCCGGGCGAGGCCACCGAGCTTCACGAGGTAGATCAGGGGGTGTCCGAAGTCGAGGAAGTGGTCGGCGACGAGGGGGTAGAAGGCCTCCTCCAACGTTTCGATGTCGGCGCCGGCGGCGATCATCCCGCGCACGAGGCCTTCGGCCCGCGCGACGTCCTCGGCCTCCACGGCGGCGCGCAGCTCGGCGGCGGCGTCGGGACCCGCCGGGAGGGGGGCTCCCCGATCGCGGGGCGGCCGACGCAGGTTCGACTCGGCGCTCACGTCGAGGGCCTGCGCGAGCGGCAGGGCGGCGTCCAGACCCGCGCTGGCATCGGTCCAGCGCAGGATGTCGGCCAGGACCGGGAGGCCGTGGGACGGCCCGTACTCTCCGTAGCGCGCGTCCCAGGCAACCCCGAACGCCGCGACCTGCGACGCGGTGGCTCCATCCGCGAGCAGGCGTACGACGTCCCGGCTGATCCGCCCGGTGTCCCGCGCCGACAGCCCCGCGGCGAGGCTCTCCATCCGACGCGCGAAGTCGACCGGCGGGGGGGTGAGATCGACCTCGATGCTGCCCTCCACCTCGCGGACGGGAAAGGTCACCGCGTCCTCGTCGCCGATCAGGCAGGCGCCGGTGCGGCCGTCGAACTTGTAGTTGTGCCAGCTGCAGGTGACCACGCAGCCTTTCAACGTGCCCTGCACCAACGGATAGCCCTCGTGGGGGCACCGGTTGTCCAGGGCGAGGAGCGTGCCCTCGGTGGTCCGGAACAACGCGACATGAAGCGGTCCGGCGCGGACCGCGCGCGCCGTGCCGGGAGGGAGTCGATCGGAGGGGAGGAGGGGGGTCCAGCTAGGCATACCCAACCCTACCGCGCCTGGTCGTTCTGCCCACATCGGTGACGATGTATTGGAGGCGCGCCAATCACCGGGCTACGACCCGGAGATGTCGGACGACCTCTCGGCCCACCTCGCGACCAACCTCAAACAGCTGCGCAGCTCCCGCGGCATGACCCAGAGCCAGATCGCACGCCAGGCCGGGTTGCCCCGCGCCACCTGGGCCCACATGGAGACGGGCTCGGCGAACCCGACCCTGTCGGTGTTGAGCCGGGCCGCGATGGCGCTCCGCGTGTCGCTCGAGGAGCTCCTGGCCGGGCCCAGCAACCTCGGGCGCTTCTACCCCGCGGGCAGCCTGCCCCTCCGCACCCCCAACCGTGCCCGGATCCGGCGCCTGCTTCCCGATCCCATCCCCGGCGTCGACCTCGAGCGCATCGAGCTCGGCACCGGCGTGCGCTTCGTGGGCACCCCGCACACGGCGGGCACCCGGGAGTACCTGACCTGCGAGGCGGGCCTGCTCGAGCTGACCGTGGGGGGCGAGGTGTGGAAGCTCACCCAGGGGGACGTCGTGGTCTTTCGCGGAGACCAGCGGCACAGCTACCACAACCCCGGGGAGGTCCCGGCGGTGGGCTACTCGGTGGTCATCCTGGCCCCGCACGCCCCCTGACGGTGCGGCGCCTCAGGGCATCGCCTCGGCGCGGGCCGTCACCGTGCAGGGCAGCGGGTAGCGGAGCTGCACCGAGCGATCCGAGGCGAGCCGGAGGGCCCGGGGGCCATCCTCGGCGGTGGCGGTGAGCTGCACCTCGCCGCCGTTCACCGCCTCGACGGGAACCGAGGCCCCGTCCACCGTGACCGCGACCACCCCGTCGGGGACGTCGACGTCGAGGGTCAGCAGGGTGACCGGCTGACCCGACAGGGCCATCTGCACGCCGACGTGCCGCACCCGCGCGGGCACCGGCGTGCCGCCCACCGACAAGGCGAAGACGCCGGGCGCGGTGAGCACCGCGGGCATGTGGGTGAGGTCGTCGGTCATCCCGGGCATCCGCACCACCAGGACGTTCCCGGACACCTCCTCCTCGACGGGCAGCCCGTACGCCTCGAGGCGATCACGCACCGCCTGCATCCCCGCCGGACACGCCGGCGTGAAGGTCATCCGGGCGCGGTCGCCCCGCGCCTCGCCGCCGACCCGGACGGCGACGAACCAGCCGACCGCCGCGAGGATGAGCAGGAGGAGCAGCCCGAAGGGCAGCGCCAGGATCCAGGAGCCACGACCGTGCACGATCAGCCGCTACCGGTGATCTTGACGCACCAGCCGGTGGTGCCGACCCACTCGATGGTGGCGGGGCCGTCGAACTCCCCCTCCACGGCGGGGGTCATCGCGCCCCGGGCGTAGGCGCTGTCGAAGGAGTAGTTGTTGGTGTTGTCGTCGTCCTGGTAGGCCATCATGACCAGCGTGGTCTCGTTGACGTTCCCGGCCGGGGACAGCGGGTCGAGCATGACGATGGTGTTGTAGGTGTCCCGCGGCACGTCGTCGTTGGCGAAGAAGTCCTCGTAGTCGAAGCCCGAGCAGCCGCGACCGGCGTCCTTGAGCTGCCACTCCGAGGTGTACTCGTAGTCGCAGCCCGAGCAGGGATCGCTCTGCCAGTTGGTGTCCGAGGCTTCGCCCAGGACCTCGAAGCTGTCGACGCAGTCACCGTCCCACCCCTCCGTCCGGAAGAACCAGTAGTAGCCCTCGGTCCCGGTGAGCCCCCCCGCTCCGTCCGCGTCGCCGGTGAAGAGGTGGTAGACGATTGCGTCTTCGTCGTCCTCGCAGCTCGACGCGTCCACGTCCCAGATGAGCGCGTAGGCCTCGGGCACGATCGGGTTCGGCCCGAGGGTCTCCGTCCCCCCCGAATCGTCCGCCGCCGCCTTGTCGTCGGTGGTCGAGCCGGTGCAGGCGAGGAGCACGACGAAGGAGAGGAACATGGGACCTCCAGACGGCGGCGAGTCTATCCCGTCCGGGCCAGCCCCGATCTCAGCTCACCGACCAATCGATGGAGTCGCGCGCCACGAAGCCGAGCACGTCCCGCGCGCGGCGGCCGTCGAGCACGCCGGAGTAATGGAAGCGCCGCCGGTTCATGCCGTAGCGGAAGTCGTGCCCCCGCACGGTCCTGCGCCAGTTGTAGAGCGGTGCCATCCAGCTCCCCGGGACGGGGATGCCGATGCGGCCCCACTTGGTGATGGCGACGGAGAGGGGCAGGGTGTCGGCCCCGGGAATGTTGAACACCCCCTGCTCGCTCCCGCGGATCGCGTGAACGAAGGCCCGCGTGAAGTCTCGCAGGGAGAGCAGGTTCAGCATCGGGTCGTAGCCGATGGGGCGGAAGCAGATCGGCGACTCCAGGTAGTCGTAGAGCTGGGAACCAGACCCGGGTGCCAGCACCTCGGCGCAGCGCATGACCACGATCTGTAGCCGGGAGAGCCCCATCCGGACGCAGGCGTGGAGGTCGGCCTCGACCCGGTCCCGAACGTACTGAGGCGCCCCGGCGCTCAGGTTCATCGGGTGGTCCTCGGCGATCAGCACGGGGAGCTCGTGGGAGATCTGGTAGACCTCGGAGTAGCTCCGGAGCACGAAGCGGTTGATGGTCGGGTGACGCTCGCAGAGGTCCATCAACTGGCGTGTGGCTTCGACGTTCTGCTGGTGCAACGCGCCGCCCGACTCGGTGGGAGAGCCGACGAAGGCGGTGTGGACCACGACCTCGACGCCAAGATCCCGCGCCGGTCCGAAGAGGAGGTCGTGGGCGCGACGTTCGCGGGAGAGGTCTACCGGCAGGTAGGTGAGCTTCGACTGGGTCAGGAGCGGCAGGGCCTGCTCGGGCGGCCGACGCCCCACCGCCACCACGTGCTCGATGGTGGGATCGTCCACCAGGGTGCGCACGAGGCGCTCCCCCAGGGTGGTGTCCGAGCCGGTGACGAGGACGCCCCTCACGCGGACCGTCCGGCAGCGCGGTGCCGGCTCACCGGAACACCCCGGCGCGGGTGGCCAGCATCGTGTCGATGAGCGCCTGCACCGCCGCCTTGACCTCGGCGGCAGCCCGCCGCACCACCGCCGGATCGTCGGCCTGATCGGGGGTGTAGGTCTCGTGCACCGGAATCGGCGCGCCGTAGCGGATGTGGTACTTCACCGGGAGCGGGAACGGCACCAGGGTGACGGGGATGAACGGCAGGCCCATCATCGAGATCGGGATGCGCCCGATCTGCGGCATCTGCTCCTCGGCCCCCACCACCGCGGTCGGGATGACCGGCACCCCGTGCCGGATCGCCAGCTCGACGTGGCCTACGCGCCAGTCCTGGAGCTTGTAGCGGTCCTTGAAGTGCTTCGCGACGCCCGGGACGCCCTCGGGGTGGATGAGCAGCAGATCCCCGCACTCGAGCAGCGCGCTGGCGTTGCGGCGGCTGCCACCGACCATGCCCCCGCGCGCGAAGATGGTGCCGATGACCGGGATCATCGGCACGAAATGGTCCGCCACCGGGCGCGGCACCCGAGGCGGTTCGGTGTGACGGACGATGTCGGTCCAGATCATCGCCGAGTCGAAGGGAATGGCCCCCGAGTGGTTCGCCGCCACGACCGCGCCCCCCCGCGCCGGGATGTTCTCGTGTCCCGAGGACTCCACGCGGAACCACCGGTCGTAGAGCCCCGCGGTGAGCGCCTGACCGAACGCCACGAAGTCCGGATGGAGGCCGAAGGGGTCGTAGCCGTGGCCCGCGTCGTTGTACGAGAGCCGCGAGAGGCGGTCCCGCTGAGCAGGGTCCAGCCGCGCCGCAGCAAACATCCGAGCGGCAACGGAGAGCATCGACATCGTCGCCCGACTATCATGGGCGCGTGGAAACGCGCTTCGACGACCCGTTGCAGACCGCTCGGTCGATCCTCTCCCAGCTCGGCAGCCCGTACGCCCGGTGCAGCCAGGCCCGCGACGGCCGCGAGCATCACCTCTTCCGGATCCATCTTCCCGAAGGCGAACGCCTGCTGAAGTTCGTCCGGGACGACCCCTACCCGGACCCCTACCCCCCGCCCCGTACCGGCGACGAGCGCCTCGGCGCCGAGGCCTACGCGTTCATTGGCCACTTCGGCGGTCGTCCCCGGGATGACGCCCATCACCACGCAGCGGGGCGTGGTGTCGTAGTAGAGGTAGGGGTCCGGGATCCCGA
>JAYVAS010000148.1:0-3441 GCA_043750895.1 Pseudomonadota bacterium | reverse complement strand
GGGGAAAGGGGCTCGCCGGCCCCTTCCTCGACTAGCCGGGCGGAGCCGGTACCGGCACCCGGACCACCTCGCGGTCCGTCACCAGCCAGGTGGCGGTGTCCCCGGGAAACCAGCGCAGGTAGCGACCCGGCGCCCGGGCGGCGACGAGGTGGGTGGCGAGATCGACCACCACCACGTGGTCCTGGGGTGGGCGCGGAGTGGCGCGGAGGAGCGCGTCGGCGCAGCACGGGTCCTCCGGGGCGGGCCAGGCGACCGGCCAGTTGGCGAAGCGGCTGTCGTCTTCGGGACCGGTGGCGGCGAGCAGATGGCGCCCGGAGGGGTCGACGAAGAGGCCCTGTCCGGCCCCCTCCAGCGACACGGTCCACCGGGTGGCGAGGGTGAAGGGATCCAGGGCGCGCAGCACGGCCGAGGGCCACGAGAGCAGGTAGGCCTCGGTCCCGCTGGGGTGCATGGCGAAGGGGGTCGGGAGGGTGGCCGGACTGGGCGCGGTGGGGACCGGGACCATCTTGGGCATCCCGCCGGTTCGGAACAACTGTCCGCGCCCGTCGCCGCCCCGGGCCAGCGCGATCACCCCGCCGTCGGGCGTGGCCAGGATGGTGGTGAAGCCGAGCCGACCGCGGGCGGCGATGGCCGCGTTCCATTGCGCGCGAAACCGGGTCGCCTGGCTGGCGATGTCGGGCGGGTCGTCGAGCGTGGGCCACACCACGGGGGGGATCGGGGTGCAGGTGCCGGCGGTGCCGTCGTCGGCGAGGGGCAGGACGCAGGGCCCATCGGGGGTACCCCCGGTCAAGATCCAGGTCTCGTCTTGTCTTTCCAGCGCGGTCCAGCTGCCCGCCGGCACGTCGCGCACCCGCTCCCCACCTTCCCGGACCAGGCCGTCGGGGGTGAGGACGGTGCAGCCCGTCGGCCCGCACCAGGCGTCGATCACCCGCGCGAAGGGGTAGCGCTGCACGCTGGTGGTGGCGTTCGTCGCGGCCGTGGGGTCGGTGACGACCGCTGCGGGGTGGCGGCACCCGACCACGCCGACCAGGAGCACGCAGACGAGGCCCACGATGTGGGGGCGCGTGGGGAGCGGACGGTGTTGCTTTGCCATGTCCCCCTCATTACCGGGGCGGCATGATCGACGCGATGCCCACTTGCCGGAGAACGTGATGATGAACCGGAAACCTGCCGGACGCACACGCCTCCCCGCCAAGCCCAAGGTCCGGCTGATGGACCCCATCGCCATGCGCACCGCGGAGATCGTTCGGACGACCGGCCTCGCCCCCGGCATGGCCCGGCAGGTGGCCACCGGCAAGATGGACCTCAATGAGGTCGTGAAGCGGATGGCGGTCGCCGACGAGGTGAACCGGATCATGGTGCAGCACGAGCTCAACCGCGCGCTGGCCACCCAGATCGTGCTCGGCCACGCGAGCCTGGACGCGGCGTTGTGTCGCCGTCGGATCGACACCCATCTGGCGGCCCATGCCGATCGCGCCATCCTCGAGCGCGCCGCCACCTCGCAGAAGCCCATCTCTCTCGGGCTGCACGGCCATCGCATCGTGCGCGGGGTGGTGGTCTCGGTCGACAAGTACGAGTTCGTCTTCCGCGACGCCGAAACCGGGGCCGAGACCGTCATCCACAAGCTGCAGGTGAAGTACGCCTACGAGCCGGACGACTACAAGAAAGTCAAGAAGGCGATGGACTACGACAAGGTGCGGCGGGAGAAGGCGGTGGAGCCGGTCGCCCGCCCGCAGGATCGGTTCGGCTGTTCGGACCGGCGCCTCGGCACCGCGTGGGACAAGAAGACGCACGTCACGGCCATCACCTTGGAAGGAGAGTGTTTCAGCGGGGAGGTCGCCTGGGTGGCCCGCTTCGAGTTCGGCCTCCGTCCCCGGTCGGGCGGCGAGGTGGTGCTGATGCGCCACGCGCTCGACGACTTCCAGGACAGTCCCGTCCGCCGGTAGGGGGCGCGCGTTTCTGTCCGACGGGTTTCGTCCGACGGGTTTCGTCCCCGGACGCCGTTGATCGGTTAGCTGCCGGCCCCATGGGAATCCTCAAGGGCGCGCTCACGGTGCGCCGATACCGGGTCGATGGTGCCGTGCCGGATGGCTTTCGTGAGCCCTGGCGGGATGCGCTGAACACCCACTGTTTCCGTGAGCCCTTGTCGCCCTTGCACAAGGAGGAGATCCAGGGTTGGGTGCAGGTGCACAACCTGCTCGACACCTCCTTCGACGACATGAACCGGTGGCTGTACAACCAGTACGTGCTCATCGCGTTTCGGGTGGACAAGAAGGTGCTCCCCGCCCGGCTGTTCCAGGCCCACCTCGCGAAGCGCGCCGAGGCATGGTGCAAGGCCAACAATCGGGAGCGTGTGCCGAGCGCGGTGAAGAAGGAGCTCCGGGAGGCGCTGGAGCAGGAGATGCTGCGGCAGACCCTCCCGCGGGTGCAGGTCACCGAGATCGCGTGGAACATCACCGAGGGTTGGCTCATCGTGCACAGCCAGTCGGAGCGGGTGAACGACCTGTTCCGCAAGCTGTTCTTCCGGACCTTCGGCTTCGTGTGCCAGCCCGCTGATCCGGTGGACTTCGTGGCCGACCTTCCGGGGGTCGCGGAGCGGCTGTTGTCCAGTGGCGCCTCTGATCTGCGCGCGGAGGCCTCATGAGCGAAGAGACCGGTAGCGAAGGCGTTCCTCCGCACGTCGCCAGCGAGTTCTACCTCTGGCTCTGGTACACGTCCGACCTCACCGGCGGCACCCTCTCCCTCGGAGACGGCAGCGCGGTGCAGTTCTGGGTCGACGACCGCCTCTCCTTCCGAAACGCGGGAGAAGACAAGGTCAGCGCCGTGCTGACGGGCGACAACCCCGGCAGCACGCTCGAGGCGCGCGCGGCGGTGCGCGGCGGCAAGGTCCTGCGGGACGTGCGGCTCGCGATCCGGCGTGAAGATCGGGAGTACTTCGTCACCCTGCGCGGCCCCGCGGTCGAGATCGCGGCCGCCAAGGTCCCTGGCCTGGTGCGCACCGGCGACGAGGCCGAGATCCTCTACGAGCGCATGTTCCTCTACGAAGAGCTGCACTGGGTGATCGCCCAGCTTTTCCGGCGGTTCGCCGAAGAGCGCGCGGGAGACACCTGGCGGAGCGCCGTCGTGCCTGCCATGCGGGAATGGCTCGTGACCCGCTCAGGTGCTTGACGCGCGGGCCGTGGGCCTTTAGTTTGCGCCGCGAATGCGTGGTTAGCTCAGCTGGATAGAGCGTCGGCCTCCGGAGCCGAAGGTCACAGGTTCGAACCCTGTACCACGCACCACTTTCTGCTGGTCCGGCGTCGCCAGGCCCCACGATGGGACGGCGCCCGCAGCAGGCTCACGGGTGCGATGTACGGCATGGCACGGCGTGTCCGTGGCGCTCGTGCGTGGTTCGGCGCTCCGCGTGTGGGGTGGATTCCCCGACGTGCGGGTAGACGACGC
>JAYVAS010000147.1:0-2246 GCA_043750895.1 Pseudomonadota bacterium | reverse complement strand
TACATCGCGCGCACGTCGGCGTTCTTTCCACGCCCGCCCCGCCGAGCCTGAGCGACGAAGCCCGCCGTCCGACGAGCGGAGGCGGGCTGGGGGGTCGTTCCGACCGGGCTACCGGAGGAACAGATGGTGGCTTGGGCCAGAGTTGAACTGGCGACACCACGGGTATGAACCATGTGCTCTGACCAACTGAGCTACCAAGCCGCGGCGCCGGGCAGCTAACCGCACCGGGCCGTGACGGGCAAGGTGGCGATGCGAGTTAGTCACCCCGACCGCGTCGACGCCGGCTCGCCGCGTCCGTTTGGATAGACGGCAGAATGGCACGCGCTGCAGCCTTCGGCCTCGGTCTGTTCGTGGCCGCGGGCGTGCTCGCCGGCTTCGAGTACCGCTACCGCAGCAACGAGCGGGACCTGGACTACGTCTGGGACCAGCCCGGCCGCCGCTATGGCACGCCCCCCGGGCTCTACGGCAGCAACTCCGACGGCTTCCACGAGCGGGAGACGGGCCCGCGGAGGCCGGGCGTGACGCGGGTGCTGGTGGTGGGCGACTCGGTGGTCTGGGGCTTCGGCCTGAGCTTGGAGCAGACCATCACCCGCGTCGCGGAGCGGGCGCTGGGCGCGGGCTGGGAGGTGCTCAACAACGCCCAGTCGGGCTACGACATCGAGCAGGTCGCGGCCACTGCGGCGATCCGAGGGCGCGCGCTGGCGCCGGACCTCATCGTCTACGGCGCGTACACCAATGACGTCGTCCCCACCAACCTGATCTACGTGGGCGCCGACCGCGCGCCGATCTGGGTGGGGCCGAACCCCTGGCCGCTCCACCGATGGTCGGCGCTGGTGCGGCGCGTCGAGGGGGCGCGGCGGGTGCGCGGGGTGACGGAGGACCCCGACTGGACGATGTACGAACGGGGCGCCCAGGCGCTCCGCGACGCCGCCGGGGACATCCCGGTGGCGGCCCTCGTCCTCTACCCCCACGTGCTGGCGAACCCCGACCTGGCGGCCTGCAGCGCCAAGGTGGGGACCCCCGGCTGGTGCGAGGCCCAGCGCGACCGCGGGGAGCGGATGACCACGATCCTGGCCGCGGCACACATCCCGACGCGGGGCACCCTCAGCGCGCTGCAGCGCACCGGCGCGACCGCGTTCTACGCCGCCCGCACCCCCCAGGACCACGACCACCCCTCGGCAGAGGGCAGCGTCGTATTCGGCGGCGTCCTCGCCGAACTGATCCGCCACGTCCTCGCCACGCCAGAATCTGACCGCCCCCCCACAATCCCCGGTTGACGTGGGGCGCGGCACCAATACAATCGCCCCCGCCCCCGGAGCCCCGATGCGTAGCTGGATTTCTGCCGTTCTCCTCTCCACCTCCTTGCTTGGTTGCTCTGGCGGCGCCGACGAGCCCAAGGAGATCGTGGTCGGCCAGTACGGTTCCCTCACCGGGAGCGAGGCCACCTTCGGGATCTCGACCAAGAACGGCATCGAGCTCGCCACCGCCGAACAGAACGCCAAGGGCGGCGTCGGCGGGATCCAGATCCGGATGGTCGTCGAAGACGACCAGGGCAAGGCGGACGAAGCGGCGACCGCGGTGAGCAAGATCCTCTCCCGGGACCGCCCGGTCGCGGTGCTCGGCGAGGTCGCGTCCACGAACTCCCTCGCCGCGGCCCCGCTGCTGCAGACGGCGGGCGTGCCGATGATCAGCCCCTCGTCCACCAACCCCAAGGTCACCGAGAAGGGCGACTTCATCTTCCGCGTGTGCTTCATCGACCCCTTCCAGGGCACCGCGGCGGCGAAGTTCGCCTACACCACCAAGGGCCTGCGGAACGTGGCCATCCTCAAGGACGTCAAGTCCGACTACTCCACCGGCCTCGCGCAGTACTTCACCGAGACCTTCACCTCCCTCGGCGGCGCCATCGCCGGCGAGGAGGCCTACGCCAAGCAGGACATCGACTTCAAGGCGCAGCTCACCAGCCTGATCGCCAAGGGCCCCGACGCCTTCTTCATCCCTGGCTACTACACCGACGTGGGGCTCATCGCGCGGCAGGCACGGGAGCTCGGCTTCCAAGGCCCGCTCATCGGCGGGGACGGCTGGGACTCCGAAGAGCTGGTGAAGATCGGCGACAAGGCGATCATCGGCGCCTACTACACGAACCACTACTCCGTGGATGATCCGAACCCGGTCGTTCAGGACTTCATCAAGAAGTACGAGGAGAAGTACAAGGCGAAGCCCGACGGCCTGGCCGCGCTCGGCTACGA
>JAYVAS010000146.1:0-5883 GCA_043750895.1 Pseudomonadota bacterium | reverse complement strand
GGGATCACCACCGGGACGCGCGAGGACCTGCTCCCTGCCTGGGCCGGGTTCCGGAAGCGGTGGGCGGAGGTCGACGTCGGAGCCCTCGAGGCGCGACCCCGCTCGGGCACCCTGCCGCGCGACGCCCTGGTGGCGCTGGACCCCCCGGCGGCGCTGGCCGCGGTCGTGGAGTCGGACGCCCCGGTCGACCAGATCCTCGACGCGCTGGTACATGCCGCCGCGGTCCGCCTCGGCCGCTTCGACGTCTCCATCGACAGCCGCGTCGGGGTGCAGGATGACTGGCTCGACATCACCCACCGCTTCACGGTTGCGAACGCGGTGCGTCATGCGGTGACGCGGTGGCGCTCCCCCGAGCGCTGGCGCCTGATCGCGATGGCCGCCCACTTCGTGGCCCGGGCGCGGCCCTACGACGGTGCACCCGCCGAGGGGTTCGGGGGAGTGGCCGACCCGGTCCGGTTGCGGGAGGCGATCGTGCGACGGGTATCCCCCGAGGCGGTCGGGCACGCGCAGGCGCTGCTGGACGCCGGGCGCGCGGCCGAGCTGGCCGCGGTGATGGATGCGCTGTGCCTCGCCGACACCGCGGTGCGCGGGATCGTGGTCGCCCACCTGATCAAGACCTGGGCCGCGGCGTGGGAGGAGTACCAGGGCACCGGAGACGCGACCCCGGTGCTGGCCACGGTGCGGTTCTTCGCGTCGCCGGTGGTCGAACGCCGCTACACCCGGCGGGTGGCGGAGGCGGTTCGCCTGGTCACGGAGGGCCGGCCACCGACCCGAATCGTCGACTAGGAGAGACTGGAGACTGGAGGCCGGAGGCCGGAGGCCGGACTTGCTGAATCGGGCCAGGCCGTCCGGGCCCATCTCGCACAGCGCATTGAGCGCCGCCATTCCGTCCCAGCCTCCGGCCTCCGGCCTCCAGTCTCCGGCCTCCTCCCTCCAGTCTCCAGCCTCCGGCCTCCAGCCTACCTCTGTCCGAGATCCTGCTTGAGACCCGCCAGGATGCGGTCGACTGCGGGCTGATCGATACGAAGCCGCCGCATGACGGGGTCGTCCACCAGGTTGCCGACCAGCGGTTCGACGGGGCCGATCCCCAGCGAGTCGCAGAGGTGCGACGCCGCGTACACCACGTAGGCCATGAGGCCCGCGCCGGAATCGAAGGGGTCGTGATGGCCCCGGATGGCGTCCACCGCGTTGGGGGGGAGCTTCCAGTTCTCGGCCAGGGCGGCGCCGATGTCGGTGTGGAGGGCTTCGATGGTGCCGTGCACGAGCGCTTCGTCGTCCCGGAACTTGGGGGGGAGCGAAGGCAACAGCCGATGGAGCAAGCCGTAGCCGATGGCCCAGCCGACGTCGTGGAGTAGACCGCCCACGAACGCGGCGTCGGCGTCGGTCCCGAAGTGGGTCGCGACCCGGGCTGCGGCGTTCGAAACCCCGACCGAGCGCACCTGAAGGCGGGCCGAGAGGTCGGGACGCTTGGCGACGACGAGCATCCGCGCAGCGGAGGTGGAGAGGAGGAAGCGCTTCATCCCTTCGGCGCCGAGGCGCACCAGCGCCATCCGGATCGAGGTGATCGGGCTGGTGCCCACGTACGCCGCGGAGTTTGCGATCCGGAGCAGATGCGCCGCCATCGCCGGGTCCTTGCGCACCACCATCGCGATCTGGTTCATCCCGCTCTGCTGGTCGCGAAGCAGGGCCATGACCTCCCGCGCCACGGGCGGAAGCAGGGGAACGTCGCCGACCCGCTTCACCTCCTGGAGGAAGAGCTCACGCACCTTCGGGTCCACGCCCGTCGAGGGCGCGAGCGTTCCGGAGATGTCCCACGTGCCTTGTCCGTAGTTCTGGATCCGGTGGCTGGCCTGGGACATCGGGTGACTCCTGACCCCCGGTGGATCGGATCTTCGCCCTCGGACCTGAAGGGGGGGCCGCGATTCGGCCGCGAGCTGGCGGGCGCGCAGCGGCCGTGGCGGATCCGGTCAGTCCACGGCCTCGTCCAGCGAGAGCTCCTCGGGCGGAATGAGCCTGAGCAGCAGCGAGCGCAGCGTGGTGAGGTCGAAGGGACGGGTCAGGACGAGGTGACCCCGGTCGACGAGGGCATCCCGGGTGCTGGTGCGGACGGAGGTGGGGACCAGGACGATGGTGTTTTTGGCGAGGGCCGGCGCGATCTCGCCCAGGGCGGCCAGCAGCTTGAGGCCGAGGGCCTCCGGGCGGGTCAGGCTCACGACGGCGCCGTCGAAGGTGGCAGTGGCGAGCTGGGGCAGTGCGTCGGCCAGGGTCGAGAAGCTCGCGACCTGGTGCAGCTCGGAAATGAACCGCTCCAACCCCCGGCGGAGCAGCTCGTCCCCTTCGACCACGAGCACCCGGCCGTGCGCAGCCGCGCTCGGGCGCGGGGGATCGAGCGGGAGCACCGCGGTGGCGCCCTCCGCGGCCGGGAACGACAGCTTCACGTGGGTGCCGGTACCCGGAGCCGTGCTCAGCTCCATGGTGCCCCCCGCCAGCCGCACCGACTCCCGGGCGAGCCCGAGGAAGAACGCGGCGTGGCCGGGTTGCCCCGCCAGCCAGGACTGGTCGGCGATGCGGGACTGCACTTCGACGGCGTAGCCGGCGCCGTTGTCGCGGATCTCGAGGGTGATCCAGCCGTGGTGGTGCCTTCCTTCGACGGTGACCTTGCCGCCCTCGACGTCGGCGGCGCTCTCGCCAGCGGCCAGCAGCAGCAGGCACACCGCGCGCAGCAGCGGCCCCCGCGAGGCCCGCGCGGCGGGGAGATCGTCCAGGTGGACCACCAGCTCCGCGTTGGTGGCCACCCGGTGGCCGATGAGCAGACGGGCCGCCTCCACCTCTCGGCCCACGCGCACCGGCCCGGGGGCGTCGGCCTCCGTGGTCTCGAAACGGGTGAGGTCGCCCACCAGGGACCGCAGCCGCGCCAATCCGTCGTCCAGCCGGTCGATCGGCGCCCATCCCTGCTCTCCGAGAGCGGGGAGGGAGGTCTGGGCGAGGAAGGCCTCCAGCGCCGGCGCGGGGGCGCCCGCCGCCACGAGTTGCCCGAGAGAGACGAGGTCGTGAAGGCCGGCGTGGACGGCCCGGTGATCCGGCTCGAACCAGGTGAGCGTGTCGACGAGGCGCCGCGCGAGGCCCTCCCCCACCGCCCCGGGGAGGCCGCGGGCCTTGGTGTGGACGGCCTCGTCGGCGAGGGCCTGCGCCTCGCTGCGGTCGACGAGCATCAGCACCACGCCCTGAGGACCCTCGGGGCTGCGGATGAGGATCGCGTCGAGCTCTACCGGCACCTTGGTCCCGTTCATCCGCTCCACGATGGCGCGGCCGGTGTACCGCGGCCGGGTGGCGAGGCGCGTCGCGAGACCCTCCCAGGCCAGGCCGGTCACCTTCAGGACATCGTCCAGCACCTTGCGCCCCCGGGCGCGGCCCGCGGTCACGCTACCCAGGCGCTCCGCCCCCGCGCTCCAGCCCCGGACCGTGCCGTCCATCGCGGTGATGACCACCGCGACGGCCCCGACCGCGCCCAGCGCGCTCTCCAGGCCGACCGTTCCCGGGTCGAACTCCTCGGCGACCACCGGGGTGGCACGCGCGGGGGTGATGACCAGGGCAATCCCCGCCGGCACGCCACGTTCGTCCTGGACGCGGGACAGGACCACGTTGCAGTTGATGGTCTGGCCCTTTTCGGCGGTGAGCTCGCGCGAGAAGGTGGCGTGGCCCTTCTCTCGCGCCAGCGTGATCCACTCGTTCACCGTGGCGGCCGCGCCCTCGCCCGGGACGATGCCGGCCAGGGGCCGACCGAGCGCCGCGGTCTCGTCGGGGCCGAACAGCCGTTCGGCGCCGCCCGTCCAGTGCATCACGAGGCCTTCGAGATCGGCGACGACGATCGCCTCCTCCATCGTGGCGAGCAGCGCGTTCTGCAGCCGCACCCAGCGCTCGAGGTTGCGTCGATCGGTGACATCCTCGCCGACGGCGATGAGCAGGTTCGGCGTGGCAAGGCTGAAGGTCCACCGCACGTGGCGGGTTTCGCCCAGGCCGGTGATGAGGCCCCACTCGACCGGCCGCGTGTCAGCGCCGGACAGGGCGGCGCGATGGAACGCAGCCACCTCCTCCTGGAGAGCAGGCGCCGGGTAGAGCGACTGCAAGAACCCAGGAAGGTCGGTGATCCCGGCCAGGTCCGACTCGAGACGGGCGCGCAACGCCGCGTTCACCGTCCGGAGGGTGTTGTCAGTGTCCACCGCGTAGACGAGGGCCCCGGTTCGGTCGAGCACGGCCTCGAGCGCAGACGGGGGCAACAGTGGGAGCGTGGAATCGGTTGGCTCGGCCATCTGTCGGTCGAGTATCCCGGGGCGCGTCGGGGCGGAACGGCGTAGTACCATCGCCCCCGTGCGTGCCGTCCGTCTTCCCACCTCCACCCGTATCGCCCCGTTTGGAGACGCACCGGCCGATCTCCCGGTCGTGAGCTGGGTTGACGGTCGAGCGGTGACGTCCACGTTGGCGCACGCCCAGGAGGTCGCGCTGCGTGCCGCGGGGCTAACGATCTCGGCCGCCCCGGATCCCGACGCGCCCACCCTCGTCTACAGCGACCGGACCTGGTTCACGCCCGGGTTCCTACGCAAGCTCGTAGCGGCTGGTCCGGGGCGGGCCGCCATCGACGACCCCAGCTTCCTGCGCGACACCGGCAATCTCCAGCCCGACCCGGGCCATCCGGAGCTCGCGGTGGTCCCGGCCGGCATGGCGGCCACGCTCGACCTCCCCGACGTGCGCCTCGACCTCGGCCTGCACGTCTCCGAGGGGGAGCCCCAGCACCCCGCCTTTCAGCACGCGGTGCGCGGCGGGCTCGCGACCGGGACCGACATGGTGCACGGGCTGACCCATTGGACCCACATCCTGCGCGTGAACCTGCTCGCCCTCGCGGCCCGCGCCGAAGAGGCCAAGGCGGCGTGGGAGCAGGGTTCGGCGTGGACCCGCATCGGCATGGCGGCGCCGGTGCTGTGGCGGGCGCGGGGGCTCTCTCCGGCGCGGATCGCGGCCGCGCTGGGCCCCCGCGGCAAGAACGTGCGGATCCACCCCACCGCGGTGGTGGAGGCCTGCGACATCGGGGACGACGTACAAATCGGCCCGTTCTGCCTGCTGCGGGGGGCGGTGATCGGCAACGGCGCGCGCATCGACGCCTACGCCCAGATCGCCGTGTCCATCATCGGGGAGGGGGCCCGGGTGGCGACGGGGGCGATGGTCAACCTGTGTGTCCTGTTCCCGGGTGCGTTCGTGAGCGAAGGCGGCGGCTACCAGATGTGCGTGTTCGGACGGGACAGCTTCGTGGCCAAGACCGTCACCATGCTCGACCTCTCCTTCGGGCGGACCATCCGGGTCGACGCCGAAGGCGGCCGGGTCGACAGCGGCGGTTTTTTCCTCGGCGGTGCGGTCGGACACCGCGCGCGGATCGGGGCGGGGGTGCGGATCGGATACGGCGTGGCGGTGCCCAACGACGTGCTGCTGGTGGCCCCTGCCGACGACCTGCTCCGGTATGTGCCCCCGGAGTCGGAGGGCACCCTGACGGTGGTGGACGGCGCCGCGGTCCCGGTGAAGCGGTGAGGGCCACGTGGGGCCCGCTGGGGCTGCTTCTGGTCGGCGGCTGCTGCTCCGACGTTGCGCCCGTATGGGAGGTACCCGGGTCGCTCACCCTCGCGCCCGACGCGCGGGTGGAGCAGACGCTGACGGCCTGGGCCTCGGACGACGGTGAGATGCAGTTCGCGGTGACCGCCGGGCCGGGGGTGCTGGCGGAGGTGGAGGGGGACACCCTGGTGATCGTCGCGGAGCAGGGCTTCCTCGGCACGACCGAGCTGACCCTCACCGCGATGGATGCGTGTGATCACGCGGTGTCGGTCGTGGTTCCCGTCC
>JAYVAS010000145.1:0-8634 GCA_043750895.1 Pseudomonadota bacterium | reverse complement strand
GGGGGCGACGTCGATCGCCGCCACTGGCGCCTGCTCGCGGCCGCCGAGTTCGCCCCTACGGCCGGGGATCCCCTCGCGCCCGAGCTCGTCGAGGAGGTGCTCCGCGAGGACCCCACGCTCGCCGCGGCGGTGTCCATGAGCGAGCGCGTCGTGCTTGCCGGCGGCGCTGGCGCCGCGGCCACGCTTCCGGCAGTGCTGCGTCGCGCGGATGAGTCGGCGGACGCGGGCGCCCGCGCGCGCCTGGGAAGCCGAGCGGCGGAGCTGGCGCTGGAGGCGAGCGACGTCGAGTCGTTCACCCTCGGGGCCGAGGTCGCGCTCACCGGCGATCCGGCGGGAGTGCCGGCCCGCGCGTTGGCCCGCGCCGCCCTCCAGCTCGACCAAGGCGACCTCGTTCCCCGCCTGCTGGGCCACGCCGGTCTGACCGGCACCTCCGAGGCGGTGCGCCTCGGTGCGCCCTTGTCCGTCGCGTCCGACCTCTTGGCCCAGATCCGCAACGGGGACACCTCCCTCGCGGCGGCGGTCATCCGGGACGGTGGGGAGTCGAAGCTGCTCGCCGAGGCGCACCTCGCGCTGGCCGCCGGATCGTCGGGCGTGGCCGCGGGCGTGCACGCGGAGGCCGCCGGGCGCGCGATGCTCGCGTCCGGGAATGCCTCCGGTGCGCGCGCTGCGTACGAACTGGCGATTGAGTCGGGCGTGTCCGGTCGCGGGACCCGCGACGGCCTCATCCGCTCGCTGGTGGCCGTGGCGGACGTGCCGGCGCTGAAGCAGGCGTTCAAGCACGGGCCGCGGGACGAAGCCGAGGGGCTCGGTGAAGCCCTCGAGTCGGCCGGGGACCACGCCGGAGCCATCACCGCATGGACCAAGGCGATGGGACAGGCGACGGACCCGATGGCCATCAGCCTCCGCATCGAGCGGGCCCAGGCCGCCGCCGGTGACTGGCGGGGGGTGTTCGAGACCCTGAGCGCCCGGATGCCCCGCCTCAGCCCCGAGGGCAAGGCGGAGGCTTCGGCGCGTTGCCGTTGGCTCCTCGCCGAACGCCTCGCGGACTCCGACGAGGCGTGGGACTTCTACCGTCGCCTGCACGACGCCAACCCCGAGGATCTCGAGGTCCTCGAGTCGCTCGCCCGCATCGCGGGCGCCCGCGGAGAGACCGGCCTCGCCGTCAACTACCTCGGTGGGTTGGCCCAGCGGGCGGAGACGCCGCGCGAGGGGGCGCGGTACCACCGTCGGGTCGCCGAGGCGTACGAGCGCTCCGGCCAGAGTGAGCAGGCGCGCGCAGCCTACGGGCGGGCGCTGGACCTGCTCCCCGAGGACCTCGAGGCGCTCGGCGGCATCCGGCGCCTCTCCGAAGCGGCCGGGGACTGGCAGGCCGTCGTCGGCGTGCTGGCCCGGACCGCCGCGCTCTCCTCCGGCTCCGAGCAGATCGACCGCTTCGCCGAGATCGCCCGGATCTGGGAAGAGAAGCTGGACGAGCGCGCCGTCGCCGCCGATGCGTGGCGGAAGGTGCTCGAGCTCGCCCCGGAGGACCCCGAGGCGTTGCGCCACCTGGTCTCCCTGTCCGAAGCGGCCCGCGCCTGGGGTGGCTTCGTCCAGTATGCCCAGGAACTCCTGCCCTTCCTCGAGGGGCCGGAGCGCGTGGACATGATGCGGCGGGTCGGCACCGTGATGGCCGAGCACCTGCGTCGGGAGGAGGAGGCGGTCCGCTTCCTCGAGTCCGCGACCGCCGGCGACGCGCCGGACAGCGACGCCCTGAAGCTGCTCGAGCGGATCCACACCGGCCGTGGCGACTGGGAGCGGGTGGTCGAGGTGCTGCTCCGGCGGGGGCGTGTGGGCCCGCTGGCGGACCGCACCGAGGCCCTGTCCAAGGCGGCGCGGATCAAGACCGAGCAGCTCCGGGATCGCGACGGCGCGGCAGCGATCTACGGCGAGCTCCTCGCGGTCGCACCCGACGCCCCCGAGGCCCTCCGGAACCGGAGCGACTTCCTCTGGGAGTCGGGCGACTACCCGGCGCTGGTGGAGGTCTACGCGCGGATGGAAGCGGGCGAGTTGGCCCGGGACACCGACGACTTCGACACGCAGGTCGAGGTGGCCACGTTCTGCTTCCGTTTCGGCGAGGCGCTTCGGCGTGTCGGCCGTATCGCCGAGGCGACCTCCCGCTACGAGCGGGCCCTGGAGCTGAACCCGAACCACCTCCCGTCGCTCGAGGCGGTGGGGCCGCTCTACATGGACGCCGGGGAGTGGCGCAAGGCGGACAAGGTCTGGAAGCAGGTGCTCCAGCTCTCCGCGGGGTCGGGGAGCCCCGAGCAGCTGTCGCGGACCCACGCCAGTCTGGGCAGCGTCGAGTTCAAGCTCGGTCTACCCGACAAGGCGCGCAAGCGGTTCGCCAAGGCACTGGAGCTGCGGCCGAACGACATCGGCGCGCTCCGTGGCCTGGGAGAAGTGTTGTTCGCGGCTGGAGATTGGCACAATCTCCTCAACATCTACAACAACATCATCTACCACACGCAGAACCCGGCGGACGTCATCGACGCCTACCTCCAGAAGGGCTTCGTGCTGGACGCGCGGCTCGACCTGCCCGAGAAGGCCTCGCAGCACTACCAGAAGAGCCTGGCCTTCAACCCCGGCCAGCCCCTGGTGCTGCTGCGCCTCGCCGAGCTCGCGCTCCGTCGGACCGACTGGCCCGAGGCCGCCAGCCTGGCCGAGCGCGGGCTGCAGCTCACCGTCGACCTGCCACAGGTCCGCGGCTGCCTGCTCCTCGTCCGCGCCATCGCGTTCCAGGCCGCCGGCGACAACGCGTCGGCCCGGGAGGGCTACCAGGAGGCCCTGAAGCTGGACGCATGGCTCGACGAGCACGTGGGGATCACGCCCATCGAGGACCACGAGTCGGTACACGAGGCGCTTCGGGCGCGGTTGCAGTCGGCCGCGCGGATCTGATCCGCCGTGCCCGCAGGCTCACCCTCGGGGTTGGTGCAGGCCGGCGCGTGGTTGTTCCGCAACCGGGGCTGGCTGCCGGTGCCGCTGTTGTTCCTGGGGGTGGTCCTGGGCCCGCGCCACTGGGCTCCGGGCCTCGTCCTGATGACCCTCGGCGAAGCGCTCCGGCTGTGGGCGGTGGGGCACATCGGGCTCCCGAGCCGGACGCGGGGTGACGGGGTCGGGGCGTTGGTGCTCACGGGGCCCTACGCGCGGGTCCGGAACCCGCTCTACGTGGGGAACATGCTGGTGTTCGCGGGTTTCGGCGTGCTCACCTGGCCCGCGGCCCTGGTGATCGTGCCCCTGCTCGCGGTGCACTACCATGCCATCGTCGCGTGGGAAGAGCACAATCTGCGGTCCCGCCTCGGCGAGGCCTACGTGCGCTACTGCGAACAGGTCCCGCGGTGGGGCTTCGGCGGCACCGCGCGGCCCGGTCGTTGGGACGGACGCCGTGCCTTCCGGAGCGAACGCTCGACGCTCATCGTGATCGGGCTGGTCCTCTCGCTTGTCTTTCTACGGTCAGCTCCGTTGTGACCGTTCAGAAGCGGGTGCTACCATGAGAGAGGATGTCCATGGAACGAGCGACCCGCCTGCGCCGCTATCTCCGGAAGGACTACACCCAGGTGGTGGAGTTCCCCGTCGAGATCATCGGCCGTGACGGCCAGGTCCGCCGCTACTCCTTCGACGACTCGGTGCGCCTCTACCAGCGGCGCATCCGCTCGGCGCCGATGCGGTACGACGACGGCGCGCTGATCGCCGCCGAGGCAACGCACTGCCGACACCGGATCGACCAGCTCCGTCGCAGCTACCTCGAGCACTTCGGGTGGGGCAGCCTCCGCCGGGGCGACGTCGGCGGGCTGCTGTCGGGACCCCTCGCCGCGGAGGTGGTTTCGTTTCTGCGCCGCATCTTCGCCTCCGGCCAGGATGGCCCCACCTCGATCACCTTCTCGTTGGTCAGCTCGGAGGTGTACGACCTCCTCTACCTGACCTGCGGTGCGCGGAAGCGGACCTACTTCCTCTACGCGTTTCGACTCGACGGCGCCGGCCCTCCCGGCGCCCGCGACGCCTATCGCGGCCTGCTCCGCCAGCTCGCCTCGGTCCCGCCCGGGGGCGCGGTGGAGCGCCTGTTCGTCGTCCACGAGGGGCCGGACGTCGCCTTCCTCGTGTCGGGGGAGGGGGATTGGGACGGGCCGGTGATCGGGATGCCCCCCGACGAGGGGGGACTGGTCTCCGAGTCGTCGGGCGCCGAGGAGGAGTGCGACCCCTGGATCGCGGGCCTCCGTGCGCTGCACGAGGGTTCGGTGGGCGAGGCGCTCCGCACCTTCGAGCTCGGGATGGACGCCGAGCCGCTCCGGGTCTGTTTCGCGCAGGCGGTCGGGGTGGTCGCGCTCCTCGACAACGAGGTCGAACGCGGGGAGTTCGCCGCGCGCATGGGCACGCTGCAGCATCCGTCGGACCCGCTCTGCACCTACCTGCTCGCCGTGGCGGTGGCGCGGCAGGGTCGCTACGGCGATGCCGCGGCGGCGCTCGCGGCGTGGCGGGGGCCGAGGCATCCGCTCCACGGCGCCCTGGCCGCCCTGCTCGCGCTGCGACGGGGGGAAGTCCTGCGCGCGTGGCGGGCGGTGCGGCGTACCCCCGCGAACAGCGCCCGCGATGATCGGATCGTCGCCCGCGTGGTCGACCGGGTGCGTCGGGAGACGTCGCTCGCCGTGGGGCTCGTAGGGCTCCTCGGAGTGAGCGTGATCGGGATCGCCATCGCCGTCGGGCTGGAGCCGCTCTGGGCGCAGGCGTCGCTCGGGGGCGTCATGACCGCGGTGGGGATCGCGGCGCTGCTGGCCGGCGGACTCCTCCGCCGCCGTGTGGCCCACGCGCTCGCCGGAGGGGTCGGGCCGGACCTGCGCCTGGTCTCGATCGAGCTGCTGCCCCGCGAGGGCGCCGGCGTACACTGACCGCGGGGGTCAGGGCGCCGGGGCTTCCGGGGCTTCCGGGGCTTCTTCCGGGGTGGCCGGTTCCGCGGGGGGCGGAGGAAGGAGCGCCGGCACCGCCGCGGCGACCGCCGCGAGGTCGGCGGCGGCGACCGAGAAACCAGGGCCCCCGCCCAGATCGACGGCGGCGTGTCGACCGTCGACGGCGGGGCCGAAGGCCACGACCTCCTCCCGCTGCTCGCCCTCGGCGATGGTGATCTTCCCCCACACGGTCGCGGGCCGAGGTTGCTCGGTCCGGCGATCGGGCGAGACGGCGTCGATCCGGTCGAGCAGGCCGTCCACGGCGATGGCCGGGTTCCCGTTGGCGTCGGACCACACCCCGTCCTTCCGGGTGAACTCGGCCTTGGTGGCGCCGAGGTCGATGGACACGCGGTCGATCTGGATGCGTCGGATCGGCATCAGCCGCGGCGAGAGCCAACCGTCGAGCTTCACCGGGTCCGCCGCGTCCGGCGTGAGCTGGACGACGCCTGACGCCCCGAGGGCCAGGCGACCGCCGGCGACGTCCGGGCCGGCCAGCTTCAGGGTGTGGGTGCCGGTGTCGTCTTCGATGGTGATCGTGGCGGCCGGTGGGGCGAGGCCCATCATGGCGGGGTCGACGTCGTCGAGGAAGGTCTCCGCGCGCAGCGACTCGACGGCGTAGAGCCAGTTCCGCACTGCGTCTTCGTCGGCGCGGGGACCGAGATCGCCGAGCCACCAGCCGTGGGTGTCCTTGCGCAGCACCACCGAGACCCCATTGGCGTCGAACTGGATGCGCTTCGCCGTGGCGGTCGAGAAGGTCCAGACGTCCTTCGAGCGGAAGTCGGCGATGGTGCGGTGGACGAGATCCCCGATCTTGGAGCTGGCCAGCTGCACCGGCCCGTTCGTCGTCTCCCGGATGTAGGTCCGGTAGCCGACCGTGGTGTCCGCGCCGACCCAGACCCGCCAGGCTTTGCCCTCGGCGTTGGTGAGGGTGACGTCGACCCGCTGCGCGTCGTCGAGACCGAACTCGGCGTCCGGCCCCTTCAGGTCGCGCTCCTCGACCTTCAGGGTCGCGAAACGATCCACGATCTCGGTGACCTTCCGCTGGTCGATCGTGAAGCGCACGTCCCCGGTGGCCCCCCAGGTGTCGCCCTTCTTCTCGAATGACAGCGAGCTCCCGCCCCGCGCCAGCGAGAGGCCGGTGATGTCCTTCGCGGCGTAGGTGAACAGCGCGTGCGTGGGAGGGCCGTCCCCGGGGTCTTCGTGGGGTTTGTCCCGACGAGGATCGAGCACGAGGAACGCCACGCCGATGAGGAGCGCGAGCGCAAGGAAGGTGAGGAGTCTGTTCTGTTTGTCCACGGCGACTTTGCTTGACTGAATCGGTCGGGTGCCTATCCTCCCCGCGCGCTCCGAGGCGAGTTGAATGGCTGAATCCCGACAGGACGAGACGACTGAAACCCCCGACGAGGCGGCGGCCTCGGGCGTAGAGGTGGTCGAGGTTCTTCCCGGCCCCGAGGCGCGCGTCGCCGAGCTCGAGGCGCGTCTGCGCAGCGTCAGCGCCGCGTTCAAGGAGAAGCAGGACGAGATCCAGAGCGTCCGCGATCGGCTGCACCGCCAGGCGCTCCTCCAGGAGGAGATTCGGCGCGGGGAGGTGGTGGCCACGCTCTTCGAGCCGGTCGCAAACCTCCACCGGTCGCTGGAAGTCGTGCGCGATCATGCCTCCGAAGAGGGGCTGAGGATGGTCTACCAGCAGTTCATGGACGCGCTCCGCAAGCTGGGGCTCGAAGAGGTGCCGGGCGTCGGCGCGCGCTTCGACCCGTCCTGCCACGAGGCCATCGCCACCCGCCCCGTCGCCACCGCGGCCGAAGAGAACGTGGTCGTCGAGGTGTTCGCCACCGGGTACCGGATCGGGAGCCGGCTCGTTCGGCCCGCGCGCGTCGTCATCGGGAGTTACGTGGAGAGTCTCGGCGAGGCGTGACGTGGCGGCGCTCTGGGTCGAAACGGACGATGATGGCAAGATACTGCGCTCCGCACCCGAGGTGGAGGCGCTGTTCGCGTCCCTGGACCCGCCGGAGGCCTCCCTCGAGCGCCTGGTCGGGGCGCGGGTTGACGTCGCGGCGGCGGTGCGTCGGCGTGCCGGGTTCGTACGGGTCGGGCTCGGTCGGGGTCGGGGTCGCTGTGTGTACGACGCGGTCATTACGGCCGGAGGGCGCGGAGCGCACTGGGTCCTGGAGTCGGTGGACCCACTCTCGGGGGCGGCCGAGCTGGGCCGTGTCCTGGTCGCGCACGCGGAGCTGCACCCCGACGGGTTCGTCGTGTCCGACCCCGACGGGGTGATCCTGTGGAGCGATCCGGGCTTCTGTACGCTGGTGCGCTACGGGCGGGACGAGGTGGTGGGCCGGTACTTCGGCACCTTCCGCAGCCCGCACAACGCGCCCTGGATCGTCGAGTCCTACAACCGCGGCCTGCGGGGCGGGGACTGCTGGACAGGCGAGATGCTGCTGCGTCGCTCCGACGGCGCCGACGTGCCCGCCCACCACGCCGTCACCCTGGTGCGGGACGCCGTGGGCCGCGTCACCCACCACGTGGCGGTCGTTCACGGCCTGACCCGCGATCGGGAGCTGGAGCGACTGCGCGCCATCGACCAGAGCGTGACCCTGGTGTCGCGGGTCATGGTCACCTTCGCCAACGAGCTCAACAACCTCGCCGGCGAGATCAGCGGTGAGTCCGAGCGCGCCATGCTGTCCGACGACCCGGCATCGGCCGGGGAGGCGCTCGCGCGGGTGCACGCGGCGGGCGCCAACCTCGGCGAGCTCGGCCGGCGCATGCTCGCCTTCGCGGCCACCGGGAACCCCACCGGACCCGCCGACCTCGGGCAGGTGGCGCAGGATCTGGGGCGGCTCCTGCTCGTCGCCAGCGGGGGCCGGGCGGTGGTGGAGGTGGCGTCGCCCGAGGAGCCCATCCTGGTGGCCTGTTCGCCGGACGCGCTGATCCGGGCCTCGGTCCACTTCGCGCTGCGCGCTCTGGGTGGCAGCGGGCCCGACGCGCCGGTGTCGGTGAGCGGGGAGGTCCGCGGCGGCGCGGGGGTGCTTCGCGTGCGCTACCTGCCCACCACCGCCGAGCGGGAGGCGCTGCGGTGGCTCGTGCCCGAGGGCGGCGCGGCGAGCCCCGAGGTGAGCGCTCTCCTCGCCCACGCCTACGGGCAGGGGGTGGAGCTGAAGGTGGTCGAAGATGTCGACGGTTCCGTCGCGATCGAGGTCCACGCGGCGCTCGCCGTGCAGCCCTACCACGAGCCCGAGACGGGAGAGTCGACGGTGGAGGTCCGCTGGGGCCGTCTGCTGGTCGTCGAGGACAACCCCGCGCTGCGCGACCTCATGGTCAGCGCCCTGGGCGGGATCTTCGACGAGGTGGTCCAGGTCGGGGACGCCGAGGACGCCCTGGCTGCCTGTGAGCGTCACGCGGGAGCGGTCGATCTCCTCCTCGTCGACGTCCAGCTCCCCGGCGGCAGCGGCCTCGACCTGCTGGTTTCGGTGCTCGACCGTTGGCCCACGATGCGGGCGGTCATCGCGTCGGGCACGGCCGGGGAGGGGATGGTGCGATCCGCGCGCGCCGCCGGGGCCCGCGCGGTGCTCCGAAAACCCTTCGGGCTTAGCGAGCTGCGCGCCGTGGTCCGCAGCGTGCTCGCCGGAGCGGAGTGGTAGCGCGGGCTCCCGTGGGCGCG
>JAYVAS010000144.1:0-11558 GCA_043750895.1 Pseudomonadota bacterium | reverse complement strand
CCGCTGGCCTCGGGGTGCAGGTTCTGCGCAGCGACGTGGATGCCGCTCTGCTTGAGCCGCGCGGTGACCGCGGGGAGCGCCAGGAAGGTGGGGGCGACGGCGACGTCGACGGCGGTCTGACCGCTCAGCGCCTTCTTGAGGGCGTCGGCCAGAGCGTCCGCCTCGGCGGGTGCCTTGTGCATCTTCCAGTTGCCGCAGATGAACTTCCGGCGGGACATGGTGCCTCCGTGACGGCCCGGGGGGCCGTCGGCGTGGGTTAGCGCCGGGCCTTCTCGCGGATGGCCCGGACTCCGGGGAGGTCCTTGCCCTCGATCAGCTCGAGCGATGCGCCTCCGCCCGTCGACACGTGGGTGAACTTGTCGGCGAGTTGGAACTTCTCGGCGGCGGCGGCGGAGTCTCCCCCGCCGATGACCGTGTACCCCGAGCAGCGCGCCACCGCCTCGGCGACCCCGCGGGTGCCGGCGGCGTAGACGTCGTTCTCGAACACCCCCATCGGACCGTTCCAGAACACGGTCTTCGCGGTCGCGATGACCGCCGCGTAGGCCGCGACGGTGGCGGGACCGATGTCCAGGCCCATCTCGCCCTCGGTGAAGCTCGAGACCACCCGCGGGGGCTCGGTGGCATCGAACGCCGTGTTCACGACGTGGTCCACCGGGAGCAGCACCTCGACGCCCTTTTCGGCGCAGCGCGCGAGCAGGCGGACGGCGAGCTCGAGCTTGTCGGTTTCCACGCGGGAGCTCCCGACCTCGACGCCCTTCGCCTTGAGGAAGGTGTAGGCCATCGCGCCGCCGATCAGCAGGGTGTCGACCCGGCTGGCCAGCATCTCGATCACCGCGATCTTGTCGGACACCTTGGCGCCGCCGAGGATCGCCACGTAGGGATGTGCCGCGCCTTCGACGCAGCGCCCCAGGGCTTCGAGCTCCTTCTGGACCAGGAACCCGACCGCGGCGGTCTCGAAGTGCGCCACCGCGCCCACCATCGAGGTCTCGGCCCGGTGCATCGTCCCGAAGGCGTCGCCGATGTAGACCTCGCCCAATCGGCCTAGCTGCGCGGCGAAGGTCTCGTCGTTCGCCTTCTCCCCGGGGTGGTAGCGCAGGTTCTCCAGCAGGATGATCCCGCCCGGGCCGAGCTCCTTCGACATGTCCTCGATGTCGTCGCCGACGATGTCGTGGGCGAGGCGGATCTCGGTGTTCAGCAGCTCCGCGAGGCGGGCACCGGCTGGCTCCAGCGATTGGCTGGGGTCCGCGCCCTTCGGCCGCCCGAGGTGGGACGCGATCACCAGCTTGCACCCCTTCTTCCGGAGGTACTCGATGGTGGGGAGGGCCGCCCGGATGCGCGTGTCGTCGGTGATCTTCCCATCCTCCATCGGGACGTTGAAGTCCACCCGCAGGAAGACCCGGCGGTTGTCCAGGTCGAGGTCGGTCAGCGACGGCACCTTCATGTCAGGCTCCCTTGGAGATCTTGCGGCAGAGGTCGACCATGCGGTTGGAGAAGCCCCACTCGTTGTCGTACCAGGAGAACACCTTCGCCATCCGCTCGCCCATCACCTGGGTGAGCTCGAGGTCGACGATGGAGGAGTTGGGGTTCCCGTTGAGGTCCGTGGAGACCAGCGGTGCGTTGACCGCGGCGAGCACGCCCTTGAGCGGCCCGTTCGCGGCGGCGGTGAGCGCGGCGTTGATGGTGTCCTTGGACATCGGCCGGGTCGACGTGAAGGTCAGGTCGACGATGGAGACGTTCGGGGTGGGCACCCGCATCGCCAGGCCGTTGAGCTTGCCCTTCAGCTCGGGGAGCACCAGCGCGACTGCCTTGGCGGCCCCGGTGGAGGTGGGGACCATGTTCAGGCCGGCGGCCCGCGCGCGTCGGAGGTCGCCCTTCTTGTGGGGGGCGTCGAGCAGGTTCTGGTCCATCGTGTAGCTGTGGATGGTCGTCATCAGACCCATCTCGATGCCGAAGCTGTCGTTGAGCACCTTCGCCATCGGGGCCAGGCAGTTGGTGGTGCAGCTCGCGTTGGAGATGATCGTGTGCTTGGAGAGGTCGAGCTTCTCGTCGTTGACCCCCATGCACACCGTGATGTCCTCGTCGCTGGCGGGGGCGGAGATCACGACCCGCTTGGCGCCCGCGTCGATGTGGGCCTGGGCCTTCTCGCGCTTGGTGAAGAGGCCGGTGCACTCGAGCACGACGTCGATCCGCTCGTCCTTCCAGGGGAGCTTGGAGGGGTCCTTCTCGGCGGTGACCTTCACCAGCTTCCCGTTCACCTCGATGCCGCCCTCGACCACCTTGACCGGCACCGACCAGTTCCCGTGGACCGAGTCGTGGGTGAGCAGGTGAGCGAGCTGCGTGGTCTCGATGAGGTCGTTGATGTGGACGATCTCCACGCTCGGGTCCCCGTGGGCGATGCGCAGGATGCAGCGACCGATCCGACCGAAACCATTGATGGCGACGCGAAGAGGCATTGGTACACCTGGGGTGAAGACGGGTGCCGCGGTTAACCCGGTCCCGGAGCGGCGCACGGCGGGGTAGACGCCCCCGTGGTCTACCTCGTCTCGAACGTCCCGGTGGTCGGAGAGCCGGCTGCCGCGGTTGCCGCTCATCTCGGTGTGCCCGTCGAGGCGGTGCGCAGCGCCGAGCTGATCCGCAAGTCGCTCGACGCCCGGGCGCGGCCCCCGCGGTGGGTCGGCGTCTACAAGGTCGACCTGGCGGGCGACGAGGACCCGGGGCGGGGCGCGCGCCGTTGGTCCGAGCGCGACGAGGTGCGTCAGCAGGGCGTGCTACCGGTGACCGCCCGCACCTGGACCCGCCGACCGATCGTCGTCGGCGCCGGGCCGGCGGGACTGTTCGCGGCGCTGCGCCTCGCCGAGGCGGGGGCGCCGGCGATCCTCCTCGAGCGCGGTCAGCCAGTGGAGGGCCGCATCCCCGAGGTGAACCGGTTCTGGCGCGGGCAGCCGCTCGACCCCGAGAACAACATCCTGTTCGGAGAAGGCGGCGCGGGCACGTTCTCGGACGGGAAGATCTACACGCGCCGTCGGGACGGAGAGTTGGGCTGGGTCTTCCGCACCCTGGTCGATGCCGGGGCGGACCCGGAGATTCTCCAGGAGGCGTGGGCGCATCTGGGCACGGACAAGGTCCGGGCGATCCTGCCGGTGCTGCGGAAGCGACTGCTCGACAGCGGGGTCGAGGTCCGGTTCGGGGCGCGGGTCACCGGTTTCATCGTCGAGCAGGGCGTCTGCGTGGGGGTCCGTCTGGGGGACGAGGAGCTTCGTGGCGGTCCGGTAGTGGTCGCCACCGGGCACTCCGCGCGGGACACGATGGAGGCCCTCCTGGAGGCGGGGGCGGTGGCCGACCTGCGTCCGATCGCGATCGGGGCGCGCATCGAGCACCCGCAGGACCTCATCGACGCGGCGCGCTACCCGACCGGGCGCGGGGACCTGCCGGCGTCCAGCTACCGCCTGGCCTGGACCCCCAAGGAGGGCCGCGCCGCCTACACCTTCTGTATGTGCCCCGGCGGCCTGGTGGTGCCGGCGCAGGCTGAGGCGGACCACGTCGTCGTCAACGGCATGAGCTTCTCGACCCGCCGGGCCCGCTGGGCGAACTCGGCATTGATCGTCCAGGTCGACCTCGCGGACTACGGCGCCGGCGACGCGCTCGCGGGCGTGCGCTTCCAGGACCGGATCGAGCGCGCCGCGTTTGCGATGAGCGGGTCGTACGCCGCGCCGGCGCAGCGGGTGGAGGACTTCCTGGCCGGTCGCGCCTCGACCGCCCTTCCGCGGACCAGCTACCCCTTGGGCGTCACCCCGGTGGACCTCGCGGCGCTGCTCCCGGAGCCGGTCATCACCGCGATGCGCAGCGCGATCCGGAAGTTCGACGGGGAGCTTCCCGGGTTCGCGGGTCCCGACGGCGTCCTGATCGCGCCTGAGACCCGCACGACCGCGCCGCTTCGCTTCCGGCGCGACGCGGTGAGCCTGGAGAGCCCGACCCTCCCCGGCCTCATGCCGTGCGGAGAGGGGGCCGGCTACGCAGGCGGCATCGTGTCGGCGGCCCTGGACGGGTTCCGGGTTGCGGAGGCGATCGTGCGCCGGTGATCGGGGCGTAGCCGGCCGGGGAGGAAGCGTCGGCGAGCGCTGCGAGCCGCGCCGGCGGCAAGCCGGCGAGCGACCGGACCCCGCCCCCGGAGCCGCCGCGCGTAGCGGCGGCGTGAGGGGGCCGGCTACGCAGGCGGCATCGTGTCGGCGGCCCTGGACGGGTTCCGGGTTGCGGAGGCGATTGCGAAGGGCTAGCGGTCGCCAGGTCTACGGTCCCCCATGCCTGTCTCTGGTCTCATTGCCCTCCTCGACGACATTGCAACCATCGCCGACGACGTGGCGACGCTGGCCGGCGCCGCGGCCAAGAAGACGTCCGGCATCGTCACCGACGACATGGCGGTCACCGCCGAGCAGGCCATCGGGATCCGGCGGGAACGCGAGATCCCCGTCGTCCTCGCCGTCGCGCGCGGCTCGTTGTTCAACAAGGGGATCATCCTGGTCCCGGGCGCCCTGGCGCTGAACGCGATCGCGCCGTGGGCGCTCACCCCGATCCTGATGGCCGGCGGGACGTTCCTGTGCTTCGAGGGGGTCGAGAAGGTCCTTCACGCCATCCGTCCGCACGCCGCGCACGACGCCGAGACCCCGACGGAGGTGACGACCCCTGAGGCCTTCGAGAAGATGCGCATCGCGGGCGCCATCCGCACCGACCTGATCCTCTCGGGCGAGATCGTGGTCATCACCCTCGGGCAGGTCGCGGCGGCGCCGTTTCTGACCCAGGTGCTGGTGCTCTACACGGTCGCGCTGGTGATGACGGTCGGCGTGTACGGCGTCGTCGGGCTCCTGGTGAAGGTGGACGACCTCGGGGAGTGGATGGTCCGCAGCGGCGGCACCCGCGTCGGGCTGGGGAAGCTCATCGTGGCCTCCGCTCCCAAGTTGCTCCACGCCATCTCGGTCATCGGGACGGTCGCGATGCTGATGGTCGGCGGCCAGATCTTCCTGCACGGGATCCCCCCGGTCTACGCGTGGGTGCACCACCTGCTCGAGGCGGTCCCCGCCGCAGCGCGCGGGGTCGCGACCATGCTCGGGGACATCCTGGTGGGGGTGGTGGTCGGTCTCGCCGTGGTGGGGATCGGCGCCACCGGAGTTCCCGGTCGGTTGTGGGCGATGATCCCCAAGCGGAAGGGGTAGGTGGACCAGGTCCTGCTCGACAACGTGCGGGACCTCCTCGGCGGTGCCATCGGGCACGCCGCTGCGACCCCGGCGCTGATCCTCGCCGATAGGCAGTCACCGCTCGCCCGCCTGCTCGCGGACGCTTACCGGACCGCCCGCCCCGCCGCCGCCATCCTGGACGTCGATGAGGCCGGATCGGCCGAGGTGCTCGCCGCCATCGACGCGCTGCCGAAGGGCAGCCTGGTCGTGCTCCTCGAGTCGACCCGTTTCGACTTCGGCGCCTTCCGGTTCCGCATCGAGCTGTTCAAACGGGGCCTCGCCGTGGTGGAGCACCCCCACCTCGCGCGGGTGCCCGACGCCGAGATCCCCGTCTACGTCGACGCCCTCGCTTACGACGCGGGCTGGTACCGGGGCATGGGTCGCGCGCTGAAAGCCCGGCTGGACCGGGCGGGTCAGGTCGAGGTGCGCACCCCGGGCGCGGTCGCCACCTGGCGCGGCGCGTTCGAGCCCGTACGCCTCAACGTGGGCGACTACGCCGGAATGCCGAATGTGGGCGGGCAGTTCCCCATCGGCGAGGTGTTCACGGAGCTGGTCGACGTGGAGGGGCTCGACGGCGGCGTCACCATCGGCGCCTTCGGCGCCTCGGACTTCTCGGTGCGCTTCGGCCCCCCGTTCACGCTGGAGCTCGCGCGGGGCCGGGTGGTCGGCGCACCGGACGCTCCGCCGGCGTTCCGCGCCATCCTCGACGAGGTCGCCGCCGCGGAAGGGGACGTCTGGGTGCGCGAGCTCGGCTTCGGCCTGAACCGGGCCATGACCGAGACCCGGCGGCTCTCCGACGTCAGCGCCTACGAGCGGATGTGCGGCATCCACCTCTCCCTCGGCGCCAAGCACGCCGTCTACCCCAAGCCGGGCTTCAACAAGCGGCACACCCGTTTCCACGTCGACGTCTTCTGCGCGGCGCCCACCGTCCTCGTCGACGGGGAGCAGGTGTACGCCGAGGGCGCGTGGACGGTCGCGGCCGCGGCAGAGTAGGGAGTCGGATGCCGCTCCTCGCCCCGGTCTCCATCGGCGATCTGCTCGACCGCATCACGATCCTGGGGCTCAAGGCGCAGCACGCGGCTGGGCCTGCGCTGGGAAACGTGCGGGCCGAGCTGGCGGCGCTGGAGGCGGCGTGGGTGGGGGCCGGCCTCCCCGCGGATCCACCCGAGCGCGCGGAGCTGTCCGCGGTGAACGCGGCGCTCTGGGATGTCGAAGACGCGCTGCGCCTGCACGAGGCGCGGGGGGAGTTCGGTCCGGACTTCGTGGCGCGGGCGCGGAGCGTGTACACCATCAACGACCGTCGGGCGGCGCTCAAACGGGCGATCAACCTCCGGTTGGGGTCGGAGCTGGTCGAGGAGAAGGTGTTGCCGGGGTACGGGGCGGGGGGCTGAGGCGGTCAGGGTCCGCGAAGCATGGCCCCCTGGAGGCGTTCTTTGAGCCAGGCCACGCGGTCGGTGGCCTGGATCCACGCGTCGAGCTGGGCGCCGTCCACGGCGACGATCAGCTCGGGCTCGTTGCTGAGCTGCGCGAGCACGGGGGCGACGTTGCTGGTGAAGCCGCCGGCGGCGACGAAGATGCCGAAGCGGGCCCGGCCGTGGCGACTGCGGAGCTTGTCGCGCAGCACCCGGATTTCCTTCGGGTCCACGCGGCCCGACCAGTTCTTGCATTCCACCAGCCAGATGCTGCCTTCCTTGTGGAGCATGGGGTCCGTTGACTCGTTGCGGACGACCAGATCGAGCTCCTCCACCTCCGAGCGCCAGTTGGTGCTGACGTGCTCCAGTCCGGACATCGTGTGGAACACGAGCTTCAGGGTCTGCTCGAGGAGCCCCCCCTTTCGTTGCCGGTCGGTCGCCACCCGGCATTCGGCCCAGACCGCGCGTAGCGACTGTTCCACTGCTTCGCGGGGGGCGCGCGCGAGGCGCCGTGCCACGGCCACCGCCACCGCCTGCCGCACCTTCAGCGGGAGGAGGAGCTGGAGGAAGTCGTCCTTCTGCAGGTAGTCCCACGCGCCGGCGGCGAGGGCGCTGGCGACGAGCTCCCGTCGCGCGTAGCCGGTGACGACGATGACGTGAGCGCTCGGCGCACGGGCCGTGATCTCGCCGATCATCGACGTCGCGCTTGCGCCGCCGCCCGGTCCGCTCAGGCGCTCGTCAAGCAGCACCACGTCCCAGGGGCCCTCGGCGTTCAACAGCCCGAGTGCTTCCCCCGCCGAACGCGCGCGACCGAAGGCGTAGCCTCCTGCACGGAGCAGCTCTTCGTAAGAATCGAGGATGTCTTCGTCGTCGTCGATCAGGAGGACCCGGGGGTTCATGCGCCGCTCCGGCGGGGAAGGTGGAAGTGGAAGCGGGCTCCGCCTTGGGGGGCGACCTCGCACGTCAGCGTTCCGCCGGCGAGCAGGGCCGTTCGACGCGCTTCGGCCAACCCGAGCCCCGTCCCGCCTCGGGTGGAGTGGCCGGCATCGAACACCTGCTCCCGTAGCTGCTCGGGCACCCCGGGCCCGTCGTCGTCGACGTAGATGTGGCACCCGCCGAGCGTGTCTGGGGCGGCCGAGATCCAAACCGTCCCGGGTCCGGCGCGCACCTGGGTGGCGTTGCGCAGCAGGTTCACGAACACCGAGGTCCAGTCGCGGGCCGAGCCGTGGATGCGCGTGGCGGCGACGTCGACCTCGACATGGATGCGCCCGTTGCGCTCCGAGGCGGTGGCGCGGACCGCCTCCCCGACCACGTCGGCCACCCGTAGCTCCTCTTCGGCCACCGCGGCCGAGAGCTTCACGGCTTCGGTCGCGAACTCGCCGAGTCGGTCGATCGATCGGGTGATGCGCTCCTTGAGCCTCTGGCGCCTTGCCGGGGTGGGGTCCGGCGCCGCCAGCTCTTCCCAGAGCCCGTGGAGGGCGGTGGAGAGGGGGAGGATCAGGTTGCGGATCTCGTGAGCGACAGAGCGTGCGTAGTGCAGGTCGGTGCGATCGACGCCCGACCGACCTCCGGCCATGACGCTGACCCGCCCGCGCTCGATGTCGAGGAGAGTGCGGGCCAGGGCGCGGAAGCGGCTGTCGGGCTCGGTGGCGACGCGGGTGACCAGCTCGACGGCGTCGGGGTGGAGGCGGATGCGGTCGTAGGTGGGGTCCTCTCCCCCGCGCGCCTCGGTGGCGACGCCCATCGCCGTGAGGCGGACGAACGCCTCCCGATCGAACCCGGCGGCCGAGAGGGTCGAGAAGCTGGACCCTTCGAAGACGTCACCGTCGAAGTCCTGTTCCTCGGTGGCGATCGCCGCCAGCCGCTCCGCCCCGACCCGCCAGGGATCCCGCGGCCCCACCGAGAGTTCGGCGCCGATCGCGAGTGCGAACTCCACCGCATCGCGGCCCCGCAGTTCGACCAGGACCCGGCCGAGGGGGGTCACCTCGCCGGAGGCGCGGGTCAGCGCGTTCTGGATGCACCACTCGGCGACGACGTTCTCTGCGCTCTCGTTCGCGGTCAGGTGGGTGGCGCGCTCGGCGAGCCGCTGGATTGACAGGTTCACCGTGCTGGACCACCCAGTGTCCTTGATGTTCAGGGCCTTCACCTCCGCCGCGAGCGCGACGTCGACCGCTGGCATGCGGTCGTCGGCCGGGAGCCGCCGCGCGATTCCCGCTTCGAAAGCAGGCACGAACGCCCGGAGCCACCGTTCCACCCGCTCCTCCGTCCACTGCCTGTGCGCCCGCTCCCACCCGGCCGCCCCCGGCCGCTCCTCCATCTCCTCCAGCGCCCCCCACACCGCCTGCATCCGCCCGTCCAGGTCGAAGCCCTCGGGCAACGCCGCCGCCTCGGGGATCGGGTGTCGCGCCCCTCCCGCAAGCCACTGCTGGACCTCCTCGATGAACATCCCCCCTCCTATCCCCTGCACCCATGGACGCCCCCACCCCCCCCAGAGTAGGGAGCCCCATGCCATCGCCTGCGTCCACCTCCCCGCTCACCCACATCGACCCCGCCGGGAACGCCCGCATGGTCGAAGTCGGCGACAAGCCGATCACCCGCCGCAGCGCCACCGCGGCCGGGTTCGTGCGGATGTCCGAGGCCACGCTTACGCTGGTCCGGGAGGGCCGCGCCAAGAAGGGCGACGTGCTTGGCGTCGCGCAGATCGCCGGCATCCAGGCCGCCAAGCGCACCGGGGAGCTGATCCCCCTCTGCCACCCGCTGCCGCTGGATGGGGTCGAGGTGGTGCTCGACGTGCGCCAAGGCGGCGTGCACATCGAGGCCACGGTGCGGTGCACCGGCCGGACCGGGGTGGAGATGGAAGCGCTCACCGCGGTCAGCGTCGCAGCCTTGACCGTCTACGACATGCTCAAGGCGGCGGAGAAGGGCATGGTCATCGAGAACGTCCAGCTGCGCGCCAAGTCCGGCGGGCGCTCGGGCGACTGGCGGGCGCCATGATCTCCCTCCTCCTCGCCGCCTGCGCCGACCCCAAGGTCACCACCACCCCCTGCGACGCGTGCGACGGCGTGTGCGAAACGGCCACGCAGCCGATCGGCGACTTCGATCACGTCGAGGGCGAGGTCGCGTACGCCGAGGTCCCGCCCATGTCGGGCGACCACGACGGGTGCTGGGCCACCTGGGGCGCCCACGCCGAGGAGGTCCCCGACGAACAGTGGGTCCACAACCTCGAGCACGGCGGCGTCGCGATCCTCTTCAACTGCCCCGACGGGTGCCTGGACGACGCGGCCGCGGCGGGGGCGTGGGCGGAGGCCTCGTTGGAGCCGGGGCGCTGGATTTTGAGCCCCTACAGCGCCATGGAGCCGGGCTGGGCGGCGGTGGCCTGGGGCACCCGGCTCACCCTCGGGTGCTTGGACACCGTGGAGCTTCAGGCGTTCTACGCAGCGAACGTGGGCCACGGTCGCGAAGACGAGACGGGGGAGCCGCCGGAGAGCTGCGGCGGTTGAGGGCGGCCGCCGCTACTCGACGCTGACCACCACCAGACCGGCTCCGCCGGTGGCTCCGCCGCCCACGCCGATCAGCGCTTCGTAGGCCGGGTCGCTGGGGTTGGCCGCGGCGCCGCTCGTGGTTCCCACCAACAGGCCGTCGCGGACGCCTCCGATGAAGCCGGATCCGCCTCCGCCCCCGCTGTCCTGGCCGCCGCCGGCGCCGCCGCCACCGCCGTACCAGCCGCCTCCGCCGCCCCCTCCCGCGCCGCCGTCGTTGAGGGCCGAACCCCCGGTGAAGGCGGTTCCGGGCGCGCCGCCACCCCCGCCGGCGCCGCCTGCGGTCTGGGTCCCGCCGCCGCCGGGGTACGGGCCGGTCCCTGCCGAGCCCTCCGTCCCGCCTCCACCCCCGCCCTCTCCGTCTCCGTTACAGTCGCCCGCTCCGCCCCCCCCGCCGGCGGTGAGCACCTCGTCGGCTCCGGCGATCACGGCCGATCGACCCCCGCCGGAACCGCCGACGCAGCCGTTGACCCCCCCGGAGAGGATCCCGGCCCCGCCGCCGCCGCCGTAGGTGACAGACGCGCTCCCGCGGACCCCCGGGGCGCCGACCACCAGGGTCAGCACGTCCCCGCCGACCACGGTCAGGGTTCCGAAGGCGAAGCCCCCGCCGCCCCCGACGCGCGCGTCTACTCCCGACCCGGCCCCGCCCGCCCCCCAGGCGGACAATCGTACGACGGTGCAGCCGGCGGGTACGGTGAAGGACTGATCGACTCCGGTGCTGTGGAACACCGTCGACCCTCCCGGGCAGGTCGGCGGCGGAGTCGTGTCGGTGGTGTCGGTGCCGGTGACGCCGGAGTCCGCGCCCGAGTCCGTGGGGGTCGTCGTCGAGTCGGTGGTGCCCGTGGTGGTCGGGGGGGTCCCGCTGTCGAAGGGCGCCGGGTCCTCTTCCTTCTCCTCCACCGCGTAGTCGGGGGTGCACGCCGAGAAGAGGAGGAGCAAGGAGAGGAGTGGCACGTGGTCAGGGTACCATCTCGGCGGCGTGCAGTGCGCCGCCGGCTCCGCTAAAGCGCCTCTTCCCCGACCGGCGTCCCGAGCATCTCGAGCGTGTCCACCGTGCCGAAGTCCCGCGCCTCCGGGAGCGTCCGCAGCGTCGCGGTGATGGGCACGCCGAACCAGCTCATCTCGCTCACGAGCAGCAGGCCCTCGCCGTCGACGTCGAACCGCGCCTGGGTGCCGGTGGAGGTGGTGAAGCCATACCGGGTGACCGGCACCCGGCGGGTGCCGATGGTGACGGTGGCCGCGACGCCGGCCCCGAGGCTCCCGGTGTAGACGTCCCCCGTCTCGGTGAACACCAGGGCGCCCGAGCCCGTGCCGGCGAGCAGGCTGGTGCGCCCGGGGTCCACGAGGTCCATGCTGGTGAACACGGTGGTGCCGCGGAC